>JAUYOW010000284.1 GCA_030697825.1 Gemmatimonadales bacterium
CGCGAGCTCGGCGTCGCCGAGCTGCTTCCACGGCGGCATGGCTCCGTTGTACCGGACGCCCTTCACGGTCACCGGCCCGCCCAGACCGTTCAGCACCACCCGCGCCAGGCGGCCGGCGTCGCCGGTCACATACTCCGAGCCCGCGAGGGGCGGGAAGAGGCCCGGCGTGCCTTCACCGTTCGCCTGGTGGCAAGCCGCGCAGGTCCCGGCGTACACGGCGGCGCCATCCACCGCCCTTGCGGCACCCGACGTGTCGGCTACGCGGCCGGCCATCATCTGGCGCGGCCCGACGGGCGCGTGGACCGCTTCCTCGCCGGCGAAAACACCGCTGTAGCGCCCCATATAGAACCCGCCGAAGACCAGCGCCACCACCGCGCAGGCCCAGAACCACCACGGTCCCGATTCGCCCCCCTCGCCGGGCTCGTGCGGCTCGCGGAACGCCTGCCGGTGGACGGCGAGGATGTCAACGTCGCGGCCCGGCCCCTCGGCGGCCTCGATGTCCTCGGGAGGGACGCCGCGGTCGGGTGTGCTCATCAGTGGCCCGCCGCGCCGGGGGAGGGCCCCGAGCGCGGGAAGTTGCGGTTCAGGCTGAGGAGGTAGTCCACCAAGTGGCGGGCGTCGTCGGTCGCCACCACGACCTTCCCGGCGGGCGCCACGCCTTCCGGCAGCTCCACCACCTCGTCGTTCATCTCCCCGCGGTCCTTCAGCGTGAAGAGGAAGCGGAACGACGGCATCACCGAGCCGGGGACCAGCGCGCGCGGCTGGTAGAGGTGCGCGTAGTGCCACGAACGGCTGGGCTGGCGGACCGCGATGTTCATGAGGTCGGGGCCGGTGCGCATGGTGCCCAGGAGGTGCGGCCGGTCGTAACGGTAGTCATCGGGATACGAGGCGCGGCCCCAGTTCCGCCCCTGGTCGGTCCCGTAGAGCGGGTCGCGCACCTGCTGGCTGTGGCAGTACACGCAGCCCATCGACGCGTAGATCTTCCGGCCCGCCTGCTCGGAGTCCGCGTAGGCGCGCAGCCCGTCCGGTGGCGCCACTACGGAGAGCTGGCGGTGGGGCAGGTAGGCCAGCACGAAGAACGCGAAGACCGCGGTGGACACTGCGCCGGCGAAAAAGACACGGAAGGTGTTCATCGCGGCAGCTCCGGCGCGCGCCTCGAGTACGAACGGCGGTCCGACCAGGCCGGCTCGCGGCGCAGCGGGCCGCGGCGGCTCACCGTCAGCCAGTAGTGGTACGCGAACACGAAGTGCGAGAGCACCATCAGCGAGCCACCCACGGTGCGCGCCACCAGGTATGGCTTGGTGATGTTCACGGAGTCCATGAACGGCCGCGAGGCGTCGAGCATGGCCTGGCCCTGGAGCCACCCGCCGTAGCAGAGCGCGCCCACGTAGATCGCCATGCCGCCGAGCGCCATCCAGAAGTGCAGCCGGATGAGCCGGCCGCTCGGCCACTCCCAGTCCACCAGGCGCGGCACGATGAAGTAGTAGGCGCCGAAGATGATGAACCCCGCGAACCCGTAGAGCCCGAAGTGCGCGTGCCCGATCGTGTACTGGGTGAAGTGCACCACCCGGTTGAACGACCGCAGCGCCTCGACCGAGCCCTGCACGCTCACGGCCGTGTACATCATCGAGCCCAGGACGACGAAGCGGAGGGTGGGGCTGTGCTTCAGGGCCTCGAACCGCCCGATCATGGTGCTGTGGAAGTTCACGGCGGTGGCCGCGACCGGGATCACCATCATCACGCTGGCCGTGATGGAGGTCGTGATCACCCAGGTGGGCAGCGGCCCGCCGATGAGGTGGTGGTGCCCGTTCAGGCTGTAGAAGAACGCCAGCGACCAGAACCCCACCAGCGAAAGGTTGTAGCTGTGCACCGGGCGGCCGAGGACCTTGGGGATGAGGTAGTACGCGCCGGCCAGAGAGATCGGCGTGATCCACAGCCCGAGGGCGTTGTGGCCGAACCACCAGTTCACGGCCGCCTGCTCGACGCCGCCGAAGATGGGCAGGTTGGCGGTCACGAAGATGATGGGGAACCACACCATCGCGGCGAGGATGTACCAGACGCTGACGTAGAAGTGCCTGGTCCTGCGGCGCGCGACGGTGACCAGGACGCTGAGGGCCATCAGGCCGCCGCTCAGCGCGACGATGAGGTCGATCGGGAGCGGGATCTCCAGCCATTCCATGCCGTCGGTCCAGCCCGCGAGGATCGCACCGAGGCCCAGGATCATGAAGAGGTTCCAGCCCCATGCGGCGGCCATGGCGAAGCCGGGCATGAAGAGTGGCGCCCGCACCAGGCGCGGGATCATCCAGACCGCCATGCCTATGAGCGCCATGGAGGTCCAGCCGTAGGCGACCGCGTTGAGGTGCACCGTCCGGACGCGGCCGAAGGTCCACAGCGCCTGGCCGGTCAGCCAGTCGGGGAACTGGAACTTGAGGGACGCGATGAGGCCGAAGATCGAGCCGACGACCAGCCAGACGACGGCGGAATGGAAGAAGAGTAGCGCGGGGCGCCGGGTGCTGGTGTCCGCGGCCACGCGCTCGGCGAGCGCGACGTCGGGCGGCGGGCTGTCCTCGTAGACGAAGGGGACGGCCGTCACGGGGTGTCCTCGCGCCGCTCGACCGCGGGCCGCGGCACGTCGTCCTCGTCGTCGAACACGAGGTATCGCGCGTCGGAGGCGTCACTGAACTGACCGCTTCGTATCGCCCACCAGAACGCCGCGCCCGCGATGACCCCGCCGACGGCGCAGACGCCGAGGATGAACATGCCGGCTGTATTCATGGGTGCCACTAAAGTGCTGCGCGGCGCGGGCCGGGGGCAAGCCCGGGCAAGGCGCCCGGGACTCGTCGGCGTTGCCTAGGTGCGGGCCCGCGCGAAGAGGACCAACCCCGCCGTCCCGAAGATCCCGTTGGGCAGCCACGCGGCGAGCAAGGGCGGGATGACGCCACCGGCGCCGACGGCCTTGGAGATCTGGATCATGACGAGGAAGACGATGGTCGTGGCGAGGCTCAGCGCGATGCCGTAGGTGGCGCCGCTGCGCGCGCCGGAGAGGCCCAGCGGCGCCCCGAAGAGGGCGATGATGAGGCAGGTGAGCGGGATCGCGACCTTGAGAGCGCGCTCGACCTGGAGCTTGTTGGCGTCGCTGCCCGAGCGCTCCAGTGTCTCCACGTACCGGCTGAGCTCGGCGTAGCGCATCTGCTCGGGGGCCTTGGGCTCGATGAGGAGGTCCTGGGGCCGCTCGGTCATGGCCTTCTGGCGCAGCGAGTCGAAGCTGAACGCCACCTCGCGGTCCGGGCCGAGGAATAGCCGCATCGTCCCGGCGCTCATGGTCCACCCGGAGGCGGGCTTCCAGTCGGCTCGGGAGGCGGTGAGGAAGTAGCCGGGGAAGTCGGGCCCGGTGCCTTCGCGCTCGATCTGCACGTCGAGCATCTCGTGCCGCGGCACGTTGAGGCTGCGGACGGCGTACACGCGGCCCCCATCGGCGCGGTAGACGAAGTTGTAGCGGGCAGAGGTGGACCGCAGCTCGCGTTCGCCCAGCAACTCCGCGCGGTGCTCGTTGGCCAGCGGCGCCGCCTCGCCGAGGAAGAAGGTCAGCACGCTCGCCAGAAGGGCCAGCGCGAAGGCGGGGGCGACCATCCGGTGGAAGGAGATGCCGGAGGCCTTGGCGGCGGTGATCTCGGAGTGGCGCGAGAAGGCCCCGACGGAGAAGACCGTGGCGAACAGCACGGCCGCCGGCGTGATCAGGAAGATCTGCTCGGGGAAGTAGTAGAGGTACGCCAGGGCGATGTTCTTCCATGTGACGTGGCTGCTGAGGTAGCGGTCGATGTTGTCGGTCAGGTTGAACATGATCGTGACCAGCGGGAAGCCGATCACGGTGATCGCGAAGATCTTGAGGAACTCGCCGGCTACGTAGCGGTCGAGGACCCGCACCACGCCGCGGGTCATCTCGCGCCTCGGAGCTTGGCGACCAGCTCCGACCATGCGCCGCTGCGGCTGCTCGCGTGCTCGTGGCCGAGCCGGAGGAAGATCCACAGCCCTACCGCCGTCATGAGCAGGTTCGGGGTCCACATCGCCCAGAAGGGCGGGATGATGAGCAGGTCGGCGAGGGTCTCGCCGCCGATCAGGCCCACGTAATAGAAACCGAAGATGCCGACGCTCGCGCCGATGACGAGGCCGACCCCGCCGCGCGGGAAGCGCAGCGCCACGGGCGCGCCGATCAGCACGAAGACGAGGCACGAGGCGGCGATAGAGAGCTTCTTGTGGATCTCCACTTGGAAGCTGGCGGCGTGGTGGCGCGCGTTCCGGCGGCGGGACTCCAGCACCGCGAGCTGCCCCTTCAGGCGCCCGCCGTCCGGGTCGGGGTCGGGCAGCGCCGCGACCGGCCGTGGCGCCAGTCTGACGGCGCGGCTCAGTGAATCGGCAAGGGCGGCGGGCCGGCGGGCGGGGGTCTGGGCCTGGGCGGCGGCGGGCCCGAGCCACCGGCCTAGGCGCGCCATCGCGCCGCAGTACGCGGAGGCGAGGCGGGAGGGCAGGACCTCGGGAGCCGCGCCCCCGCCCGGCGCCGGTAGCGGGCGCGCGCCCAGCAGTTGGCGCGCGTCGTTCTCCAGCAGCGCGACGCGCTCGCGGCCGATGCCCGCGAGCGTGCGCGCGTCCGAGTTCACCACTGCCCCCATCTCGCACACGCCCATCTCGCGGTCGCCCCTGAACTGGTCATCCTCGGTGCGTTCCAGCTGGTTGGAGACGTTGTGCACCCTGACGAGGTCGGTATGGAAGAACACCCGCCGGAACGTGCTGGCCTGGGCGCGGTCGTAGTCGTGGACGTAGCCGTCGAAGAGCGTGAGGTGGAGGTCGGTGCGGTCGGTGTTGAAGCGCATGTACCCGCTGTCCGCGTAGATCGTCCGCCGCCGGTCAAGGTTGCCGAGGTCGTAGATCACGACGTCCCTGAGCCGGTCGGTCGCGGGATCGATGCGGCCGGCGCGCAGGAAGAACTGGCCGGGCAGGACCTCGTTGACCATCTGTTCCTTGAGGTCGAAGGTCGGCCGCTTGCGCGCGATGTCCACCAGCAGCGTCTTGAGGCGGTGGTTGGCTCGCGGGAGGACCTGATCGATGAAGAGGAAAGTACCGGCGGTGACGAGGCAGGCGGCGACGAGGACGGGCCGCATCAGACGGGCCAGGTTGATGCCGCCGGCCTTGAGCGCGGTGATCTCGTTGTCCGAGGCCAGCCGGGCGAAGGCGTACAGCACCGCCATCAGCACCGCCATGGGCAAGGTCATCGCCACGATGAACGGCACCGAGAGCCCGAACACCTCCCCGATGACGCCCCAAGGGAGCCCCTTTCCCACCAGGCTGCTGAACTGCCGGGCCAGCTGGTTGGCCAGCATCAGCCCGGTGAGCGCCCCCAGCGCGAAAACGAACGGCGCGAGGTGTTCCTTGAGCAGGTACCGGGTAAGGATCTTCACGGCGTGTGGGACCGCCCCGTTCGGGGTTGAGGCGCCCCATGGGCGCCCTTATACTTCGCCATCGAGAGTCGGCGGAAATAATACCCCATCTGCGGAAAAAGTGACGCGCACCCTCGTCGCGATCACGCTCCTCGCTTCGCTCGCCGCCCCACCAGCCATCGCGCAGCAGCCCGATTCCCTGCCGGGCGTGCGGTCGATGCGGCTGAGACGGGACACCTTGCGCGTCGCCGTGCCGCCCGTTCTGGTTGGCGCGGGCCGCGCGGTGGCCCCGCGCCCCGACCCCGATGCCCTGGCGCGGGCTTGGGCCGACTCGGTGGCGGCCCGGCTGGCGGTGCGGGCGGACGCTCGGTGGCGCGTCGGGATCGGCGGCGGTGACACCAGCCTGCTCCTCGTGCCGAGGCTGCCGGGCTTGGCGCCCTTCGACCCCCTCCTGGCTCCCCAGCCCGCCAGCCGGAACCCGCTGGTCCTCTCGCAGTACGCCGAACTGGGCTTCCAACTGAACGCGCGTTTCGAGGCGAGGCTCGACCGGCTGCGGAACCTGCGGTGCACCGCCTCCGAAGCGAACCAGGTCGCGTCGGGGTGCCGCGGCGGATTCACGCCGCCCCGGCTCGAGCCGCAGTTCAACGTGCGCACCGGCGGCGTGGTCGGGCAGCGGGTCCACCTGAACGTGGACTACGACTCCGAGCGCGAGTTCGACGCCTCCAACAACATCCAGGTCTACTACCAGGGCCTGGAGGACGAGATCCTCCAGCGGGTGCAGGTCGGCAACGTGACGTTCACTGCGCCGAGCTCGCGTTTCATCACGGGCGGCATCCCGGCTAACAACTTCGGCTTCCTGCTCGAGGGGCAGTTCGGCGCGCTGGACTGGACCGCGATCTTCGCCCAGCAGAAGGGCAACGTCGTGCGCGGCCGCACCTTCACCGTGGGTGAGCGGACCGTGCAGCCGCTGGACCGCGAGGTAGTGGACCGCGACTTCGAGCCGCTGCGCTTCTTCTTCGTGACCGACCCTTCGGCACTTCCCGCCTACCCCGCGCTCGACGTCCTGAACCTGAACCTCTCCACCCTTTCGCCGAGCCAGCGCGCCACGCAGGTGCGTATCTACCGGCGCCGCAGCACCCTGGGCCGCACCGCCGCCGAGCAGAACCTCGGCGGGATCGAGGCGGTGGCGGTCCGAGACGACAGCCCGCAGCGCGCCGGGCCCTTCGTCTGGGAGCAGCTTCAGGAGGGCAGGGACTATTATCTCGACCAGTCGGGTCTCTGGTTCGCGCTGACGAACCGGCTCGACCAGAACGACTTCCTCGCCGTCTCGTACGTGACCGCCGCCGGCGACACGGTGGGGACGTTCCCGGCCGTGTCCGTGGAAGGACGCGTCGACACGCTCCGCCTGATCTACGAGCCGCGGCGCGCCGCGGACGTGCCCACCTTCCGTTACGAGATGCGCAACGTCTACCGGGTGGGGGGCGTGGACGACGTGGTCCGCGAGTCGTCGCGCCTCCAGATCGTGGTGAACGAGTCGGAGCGGCCTGCCTCCGGTGCGGCCACCTTCCTGTCGCTGCTCGGGTTGGCCCAGGAGAGCGACCCCACGACCTTCGACCAGTACAACCGGCTGTTCCCGCGCCAGCGGGACCCCGCGGGCGGCGCGCCGGTGCGCGACCTTTTCGTCGTCTTCCCGCACCTGACGCCGTTCGCGGACAGCAGCCGCCTGCCGGCCCAGTTCCGCACCGACTCGCTCTACCGGACGCCGTCGTACCTGCTGCGCACCCAAGGCCCTGCGCCGCTCTACGCCATGCGGCTCAACTACGATGCGCGGGGCGGTGAGGACCGCAGCAGGCTCTCGGTGGGCGGCTTCCAGATCCGGGAGGGCAGCGAGAAGATCATCGCGAACGGGCGCACGCTGGTCCGCAACACCGACTACACCATCAACTACGAGATAGGAGAGGTCCAGTTCGTCGCGCCCGATGCGTTGTTCGCGCAGACCACGCAGGTCACGGTGCAGTACGAGGAGAACCCGGCGTTCGCGATCGCGCCGACCTCCATCTACGGGCTCCAGACCCGGTACGATTTCGGCGACCACGGAACCCTGTCGGTCATCGGGCTCCTCCAGCGCGAGCGGACCACCTTCACTCGGCCGCCGCTCGGGTTCGAGCCGTCATCGAGCTTCATCGCGGGCGTTTCGGGGAACTTCCGCTTCGAGCCGCGGAGGCTGACCCGCCTCATCGATGCGCTGCCGCTCATCGAGACCGACGTGCCGTCGCGCATCACCGTCGACGCTGAGCTCGCCACCTCGAGGCCGTCCCCCAACCAGCTGGGCGTCGCGTACGTCGAGACCTTCGAGGGAGAGGGCGGCACCTTCATCCCGCTCAGCGAGAATTTGTGGGAGTACGGCAGCCGCCCCGCCTCGGCCCGCGGGCTCGGCGGAGGCGGAGTGGACCCGGTCACCGGCTTCGCGGACGCCGACGCGTCGCCGCTCATCTGGCAGAACCTGATCGGCGTGGTCGGCGACCGCACGCTCCAACTACGGTCGCGCGACATCGACCCCTCGATAGTCGTGCAGGGAGCCGGCGAGTCGGCGGAAACGGTGCTCTGGCTGACGCTCCACCCCGACACCGTCGGGGGAGCGGCCGACAGCGTTGGACGGGCGCGCTGGCTCGTTCCCCATACTCCGGGGCCCCGCTGGCGCTCGATCTCCCAGGCGCTGTCGGCCACCGGCGTCGACCTCTCGCGCACCGAGTTCCTGGAGTTCTGGGTGCTCGATCCCGGAGATATCGCCCGCACCGCCGGAGCCACCATCGCGCTCGACTTCGGGACCGTCCACGAGGACGCGGTGGACTTCCTGCCGACCGGATTCCGGGTGAGCGGGCGGGACACCGTGTACACCGGCCGCCGCCGCGCCGGGGAAGGTCGCCTCGACACCGAGCGCGACCCGCTCACCAACGCCTTCAACGCCGCGCTCGACGACAACGGGATCCTGGGCGATGTCGCCGACAGCATCCGCAACGAGGACACCGGCGAGATGGTCCGCGACCTGCCGATCTGCCGCTCCGCGCTCGGGCAGCAGCTGGTGGTGTACGACTGGGGCAATCTCGCCGTCCACTGCACCCGGCGGAACGGGTCGGTGGACACCGAGGACCTGAACAACGACCAGAACCTCGACACGCTGATCACCGCCCCGGCGGAGAGCTACTTCCGCTATGTGTTCCCGGTGGGCGACAGCCGCTACTTCGTGCGCGACGGCAGGTCCCTCGCGGGGGAGGGTTCCACCACCGTCGGCACCTGGAAGCTGTACCGCATCCCCTTCCGCGCCGACACCTTGCAGATCGGCCTCCCCGATATCCGCCAGGTCCGCGCGCTGAGGATGACGGTGACCGTCCCGGACCAGCCGCAGGCCGAGCAGCGCCTGTTCCTGGCGCTGGCCCGCGCGAAGCTGGTCGGGGCGCCGTGGGTTAAGCGCGCCGGCTCGCCGATCACCGGCCTGGCCGGGTCCCGCGGTCTCACCCACGGCGAAGTGATCGCGAGCGTCGTCACCACCGAGAACCGCGCCGACCTCGGCTACACACCGCCGCCCGGCGTGACGGACCTGGGTGCGAGCCGCGGCGGGAACTTCCAGGTCGGCGCTACCGAGATCAACGAGAAATCGCTGCGGCTCATCGGGTACGACGTCCGCGCGGGCGAGCGCGCCGAGGCGTTCTTCCGCTTCCCCGAGGGCGACCGGAACTTCCTTGGCTACCGGCAGCTGCGGGTGTGGGCGCGCGGGCGGGGCAGCGGGTGGGACAACGGCCAGCTCGCCTTCTACGTGAAGGTGGCCCAGGACGAGAACAACTTCTACCTGTATCGCGCCGGCGCCCGCACCACGACCTGGGAACCGGAGGTGGTGGTGGACTTCAACCGCTGGCTCCAGCTGCGCGCGCAGATTGAGGCGCGCTACCTGAGCGGCCTGCCGCCCGATACGGCGGCCACGCGGCGGTGCGGCGGCGATACCCTCGCGTACGTCGCGTGCGACCCGCAACGCACCTACGTGGTCCACGTGCGCAACCCGGGCGTCGCGCCGCCCAACCTCTCCCGCGTTCACGAGCTGGCGGTAGGCTTCGTGCGGGACAGCGGCCTGGCGCAGGACAGCGCCGAGGTGTGGGTGGACGACATCCGTCTCACCCAGGTCGTGAACGACGCGGGGTACGCGGGCGCCGTGAACCTGCGCATCTCGGTCGCCGACGTGGCCGACTTCGCGGTATCCGCGACCCGGAAGGACGCGCAGTTCCGCCAGCTGGGCGATGAGCCGTCGTACGTCACTTCCAACAACTTCGCTCTGGCCGGCACGGTGCGGCTCGAGCGACTGGGGCTGGAGCCTCTGGGGGTCAGCGCACCGTTCACCTTCCGCAGCGATCGTTCCGGGAGCGATCCGTATTTCCTGAACCGCACCGACGTCCTGGCCGGCGGGCTCGGCGACCTCCGGCGCCCCCATCAGTCCAGCTCCTCGTACAGCCTCTCGCTAAGGCGCACCCGGCGCGGCACCCAGTGGTGGCAGCGCGCCTTCGTGGACAACCTCGGCCTGAACGGCGCGTGGTCGAGCGGTTCCTCCACCAGCGAACTGTCGCGATCGGGAAGCCGGCTGGTGAGCGTCCGCGGCGACTACGCGGTGCAGCCCGCGCCACGCGGCGTGCGCGTCGTGCCCGGTTTCGTGCGGCGCCTGCTGGGGGGCCTGCCGGGGTTCGCGCGGCGCACCGACCTGGTCCGCGGGTTGATGGACGGGCGCCTTCGCTGGACGCCGACTGCGATCCAGGTGACCGCCGACCTCGCGCGGAGCCGAACCACGCGGGAGACGTTCCGCGCCCCCATTCGGACCCCGGGCGACACGCTGAATCCTGCCGTTGTGAACCAGACCGCCTCGCTTCGAACCACGGCGCGGCTCAACACGAGCCCTTTCGGCGCGGCCTCGTCACTGGGCTTCGACGTCTCGACCGACCGCGACCTCCGGAACTACGGGGACACCACCACGATCGGCGTGCTGGCGAGGCAGAGCCGTGGCCGGTTGCTGGGTCTCGACGTCGGCTTCGAGCGCTCCCGCACTCTGGCGACGCGCTTCAACTACGCGCCGCGACTCCTCTCGTGGCTGTCGCCGCGCGTCGGCATGTCGTCCACCTTCGGCATCACGCGCGACGCGAACGGCCGCGAGCCCGAGCGCAGCGGTGACTCGACCGGCGCGTTCCGCCTGCCCACCGCGTTCGCCAACTCGCGCGCCGCCGACGTCGGTGTGACGCTCGACTTCTCGAACGCGCTGCGCGGTCTCGTCCGAGACTCGGCCACCCGGCGCGTCCTCGATCGCTTCCGGCCCATCGAGTACAGCAACCACCTCGACTGGAGATCCCAGTTCGACCGACCGGGGTTCGATCCCGATCTCTCGTACCAGCTCGGCTTCGGCGGCCAGTCCGCGTTCCGCCGGCAGCGGGATCGCATCGCCACTTCCGCGTCGGAGTCCCGCCAGAACCGGCTGAGCTCCGCGCTGCGCCTCCCGCTCGGCCTCGCGGTGGACGGGACGTACGAGGACCGCACCACGCTCGTCTGGTCGCAGCGCGGGACCGGACAGCAGGAGACGCGCACCGCCGAGACGCGGTGGCCCCAGGTGACAGGCCGCTGGGTGTACACGCCGCGCAGCGGCATCCGCCGGGTGATCACGAGCGTCAACGCGAGCGCCGGCATCGCCAAGGCGCGGTCCGAGACCGTCCAGCCGCCGCTCAGCTTGACCGTTGGAGGGGAGGAGGTGACGACGGGCGGCGTGCGCAGCAGCCAGGAGAACCGCTCGACGCCGCTCTCGCTGGGCATCAGCTGGGCCGCGCGGATCGTGACCAGCCTGTCCACGTCGGTGGAGCGCGTGCGCTCGGAACGGTCGAGCAACCTGACCTTCACCGACCGCCGCCGATCCAGCGCGGATCTCTCGTTCTCATTCCGCACGCCGCAGCAGCTGCTGCCCCTTCCCTCCGACATACGGACCTCGCTCCAGCTCCAGAACACGGGGAGCAAGGTGTGCATCCAGCGGGCCGGCACGGCCGACTGCGTGCCCGTCGTTGACTCGCGGCGCCGCGAGTACAACCTCCGCCTGGACACCGAGCTGCCGCCACAAGTAACGGCGGGGCTGTCGGTGGGCTACGTTTTGAGCGACGACCGGCACGCCAACCGCAAGTTCTCGCAGCTCGTGGTCACGGCCAACGTGACGGTGTCCTTCTCCGCGGGGGAGATCCGATGACGCGCAGCGCCCTGATGGGCTTCCTGACGCTGGCAGCCGCCTGCCGAGGCGGGTCGTCACAGGCCTCGCAGCGCTTCGACGGCGCCCAGGCCATGCGCTGGGTGGTGCACCAGGTGGCGGCCGGGCCGCGCGTGCCGGGAACCGTTGGCCACCGGACCATCGGCGAGTGGATGGAAGCCGAGCTGCGTCGCACCGCTGACTCGGTGGAGGTCCAGGCTTTCGACCACGTGACGGCCGGCGGAGACACGCTCCACCTCCGGAACATCATCGCGCGCTTCCGCCCGCAGGACCCGAACCGCGTTCTCTACGTCACCCACTGGGACACGCGCCCCACCGCGGACCAGGAATCCGACCCGGCCAGGCGCAACCTGCCGATCCCCGGAGCCAACGACGGGGCGTCGGGCGTCGCCGTGATGCTCGGCGTCGCGGCGGAGCTCAAAGCCCGGCCGCCCACCCTGGGCGTGGACATCGTCTTCGTGGACGGCGAGGACTACGGAAGCTTCGACGGCGAGGACGTGCTCATCGGCTCGCGGTACTTCGCGCGGCACCTGCCGCAAGGCTACCGCCCCCTGTTCGCCGTGGTCTGGGACATGGTCGGCGACCGGGACCAGCGGTTCGAGCAGGAAGGCTACTCGCTCGACCGCGCCCCTGAAGTGGTCGAGCGGGTATGGCGGACCGCGGAGGAGATCGGCCTCGGCCGCGTGTTCCGGCCCCGGCGCGGCATCGCCCTGACCGACGACCACATCCCGCTCCTCGAGGCGGGGATTCGCGCGATAAATGTCATCGACTTCGACTACCAGCCCTACTGGCATACCACCCAGGACACGCCCGACAAGCTCTCGGCCGAGTCGCTCGCCAACGTAGGACGCCTCGCGCTCGCCCTGGTGCGCTGAAAAACGGTACGGCGGCGCTCAGTTTTGCGCCGCCCTTCCGCCGCCGGTTCGCTAGCTTGGCCACATGTTCACCAAGGACGAGCGCCGCGCGCTCCTCTACCTGGCCGTGGTAGCCGCGGCTGGCGGTGTCCTGCGCGTTGTCCGCTCACCGGCGGACGCGCCGGGAGCCTCGATGGTGGCCCCGGACCTCCCCGGCGACGACCTGGCGCGGCAGGCCGAGCTGGTGCGCGAGGCCACGATCCTCGCCCGGCCGCTCCGGCCCGGGGAGCGAATAGACATGGACCGGGCGAGCGCCAGGGAGATCGAGCGGCTGCCCCGCGTCGGCCCGTCGCTGGCGCGCCGCATCGTGGAGGACCGGGACAGCTTGGGCCCCTTCGGGTCGCTCGAGGTTCTGGGGCGGGTCCTGGGCGTGGGTCCGGGGCTTCTGCGCGCCGTCGAGCGTTCGGTCACGTTTTCGGGCACGCCGCGGCCGGGGCCCGCGGCGCCGGCTGCCGGCACCACCGTGGCGCGACCACTCGGCGCCAAGGCCCGCGGGAGCGGATGCACCACGTCCGGGCCGGTGCCGATCAACCGCGCCACGGCCGCCGAGCTCGAGTGTCTGCCCGGCATCGGGCCGTCGCTCGCGGCGCGCATCGTGGAGGATCGCACCCGCCGCGGTCCGTTTCGCGAAGTGAAAGAGCTGGAACGTGTTGCGGGCATCGGCCCCGCGCTCACGCGGCGCCTCGCGGCGCGCCTCTCCGCGCCTTGACAGGGGGTGGGCCGCCCGTAGTATTCCCCTTTCACCCATTCCTTCAATCGGCTCCCGGCACATGTCTGCACCTGCTCCTGCTCCTGGCGACCGGCTCGGCGACTTGCTCATCAAAGAAGGGCTGATCACCAAAGAGCAGCTCGAGAAGGCGCTTGCCGAACAACGCCAGAACGGCACCCGGATCGGCTTCAACCTCGTCAAGCTCGGCTTCGTCCAGGAGACCGAGATCACCAAGATGCTGGCCCGGCAGTACCGCATGCCGGCGGTGGACCTGGCCCGGTTCGAAGTCGACCCCAAGATCGTCAAGTTGATCCCCGCCGACATCGCCCTGAAGCACCTGGTGCTGCCGCTAAAGCGCGAGGGGCGCACCCTGACGGTGGCGATGGCGGACCCCACCAACATGGGGGTCATAGACGACCTCAAGTTCATCACCCGCTACGACATCTTCCCGGTCATCGCCGGCGAGTACACGCTGCGCGGCGCGCTGGACAAGCACTACGAGCAGGCGGACGCCCAGCTCGACACCATCCTGAAGGACATGGATGCGCAGGCCGATGAGGAGTTGGAAGTCCTCCAGGAGCAGGAAGAGGAAGCGGCGCCCACGACGGTCTCCGACGACGCGCCGGTGGTGAAGCTGATCAACGCCATCCTCACCGACGCCGTGAAGCGTGGCGCCTCGGACATCCACATCGAGCCGTTCGAGCACGAGATCCGGGTCCGCTACCGGATAGACGGCGAGCTGTCGGAGGTGATGAAGCCGCCGCTCAAGCTCAAGGCGGCGCTCACCTCGCGCATCAAGATCATGTCGTCGCTGAACATCGCCGAGCGGCGGGTCCCGCAGGACGGCCGCATCAAGCTCAAGATGGGCAAGCGGGTCATCGATTACCGGGTGTCCATCTGCCCGGTCCTGTTCGGCGAGAAGATCGTGATGCGGATCCTCGACAAGGGCAACCTGACGCTCGACCTTTCGAAGTTCGGGTTCGAGCCCAAGGCGGAGGCCGACCTGTTGAAGGCCATCCTGAACCCGTACGGAATGGTCCTGGTGACCGGGCCGACGGGGTCGGGGAAGACGACGACGCTGTACTCGGCGCTCTCGCGCGTCAACACGATGGAAGTCAACATCATGACCGCTGAGGACCCGGTCGAGTACAACCTGATGGGGATCAACCAGGTCCTGGTCCGGAACGAGATCGGGATGACGTTCGCGGCGGCGCTGAAAGCGTTCCTGCGCCAGGACCCGAACATCATCATGGTGGGGGAGATCCGCGACATCGAGACCGGCGGCATCGCTATCAAGGCGGCGCTCACGGGCCACCTGGTGCTCTCGACGCTGCACACCAATGACGCGCCGTCCACCATCACCCGCATGATCGACATGGGGATCGAGCCGTTCAACGTCTCCTCCGCGGTGAACCTGATCGTGGCGCAGCGGCTGGTGCGGCGGATCTGCAAGGAGTGCAAGGCGGAGGTGAAGTACGACGCGCTCGAGCTCAAGGCCCTCGGGACCACCGAGAAGGAGTGGGACGGGGTTACCTTCTACCGGGGCAAGGGGTGCGAGACGTGCGGCGGCTCGGGCTACAAGGGCCGCGCCGGCCTCTACGAGGTGATGGCGCTCTCGCCCGAGCTCAGGCGGATGATCCTGCGCGGCTCCTCCACGGCGGAGCTTTCGGAACAGGCGGTCAAGGACGGCATGTTGACCCTGCGCATGGACGGCATCGTGAAGATCAAGAAGGGCGCCACCACACTGGAAGAGGTTGTAAAGGAAACCGCGGCGGGATGAGAAAGTGACGGCACCTCAGGCACCACAGCCGAACCCGGTCAACCTCCGCGCGTTGCTCGAGGAGATGATCGAACGCGAGGCGTCCGACCTGCACATCACCGCGGGCGAGCGGCCCAAGCTGCGCGTCGACGGCGACATCACCAGCAGCAAGATCGAGTACGTTCTGAACCCGAAGGACACGCTCCAGCTGGCGTACTCGATCCTCACCGAGCAGCAGAAGAAGCGCTTCGAGACCGAGGATGAGCTCGACTTTTCGTTCGGCATCCAGAACCTGGCGCGCTTCCGGGGTAACGTCTTCAAGCAGCGCGGCTGCGTGTCGCTGGTGGTCCGGCAGATCCCGTTCCAGGTGAAGACTTTCGACCAGCTCAAGCTGCCGCCCATCGTGGCCAAGCTGGCGGAAAAGCCGCGCGGGCTGGTGCTGGTGACCGGGCCCACCGGCTCGGGCAAGTCCACGACCCTGGCCGCGATGATCGACAAGATCAACCGCGAGTGGAAGGGCCACATCATCACGGTGGAGGACCCGATCGAGTTCATCCACCGGCACCAGGGCTGCATCGTGAACCAGCGCGAGGTGGGGACGGACACCAAGTCGTTCGCCAACGCGCTGAAGTACGCGCTGCGGGAGGATCCGGACGTGGTGCTGATCGGCGAGATGCGCGACCTGGAGACCATCCAGGCGGGCCTCACCATCGCCGAAACGGGCCACCTCGCCTTCGCGACGCTGCACACCAACTCCGCGGCCGAGACGGTGAACCGCATCATCGACGTCTTCCCGGCGCACCAGCAGTCGCAGGTGCGGGCGCAGCTCGCCTTCGTGCTCGAGGGCATCATTACGCAGACTCTGCTGCCCAAGGCCAAGGGGAAGGGCCGCTGCATGGCCTGCGAGGTCCTGGTCATCACGCCGGCCATCCGCGCCCTCATCCGCGACGACAAGATCCACCAGATCCAGTCCTCGATGCAGGCCGGGAAGAAGTACGGCATGCAGACGATGAACGACTCGCTCTACGCGCTGTACATGAACCGCGAGGTCACGCTGGACGAGTGCTTGCGCGCGACCTCGGAGCCTGCCGATTTTCTACGCATGGTCGGGGAGCCGGCGCCGGGCGAGGAAGAGAAGCCGGCGCCGGGCAGCCGCCCGCTGACGGGCGGGCTCAAGCGCTGAACGCGACCACAGGAGGCTGACGGATGCCGATGTTCAATTACACGGCCCGGACCCTGACGGGGGAGCTGCAGTCGGGCCAGATAGACCTGGCGTCGCACGACGACGTCGTCGCCCATCTCCGGAAGAACCGGATGATCGTGGTGAAGGTCCAGCAGGCGCCCAAGGACATCAAGTTCGACATGTTCGCGAAGGGGATCAGCACTCGCGACATCGTGATCTTCACGCGCCAGTTCGCCACCATGATCAACTCGGGCCTGCCGCTGGTGCAGGCGCTCGACATCCTGGCGGAGCAGAGCGAGAACCAGTCGCTGAAGGACGTGACGCGGTCGGTGGTGTACGACGTGGAGAGCGGCCACACCCTGGCCGACGCGCTCCGCAAGCACCCCAAGGCGTTCACCGAGCTGTACGTCAACATGGTGGCGGCGGGCGAGGCCGGCGGTATCCTGGACACCATCCTCCTGCGCCTGGCGACCTTCATGGAAAAGAACGACGCCCTGGTGCGGAAGGTGAAGGGCGCCATGATCTACCCGGCCGTCATCTTCTCGGTCGCGGGGATGGCGATCGTCATCCTGCTCATCTTCGTGATCCCGGTCTTCCAGGATATGTTCGCGGGCATAGGGCAGCAGCTGCCCATACCGACTCAGATCGTCATCGGGGCCTCGAACGTCCTCAAGGGCTACTGGTGGGCGATCGGCGGCGGCCTCGCGGCTTCGTTCTGGCTCATCAAGAAGTACTACGCCACGCCGTCGGGGAAGCTGAACCTCGACAGGCTCCTGCTGAACGTGCCGGTGCTGGGGGACCTCATCCGCAAGTCGGCGGTGTCGCGCTTCACCCGCACGCTGGGCACGTTGATCGCCTCGGGCGTCAGCATCCTGGACGGGCTCGAGATCACGGCCAAGACCGCCGGCAACCGCGTGATCCACGACGCGGTCATGGAGAGCCGGGCCTCGATCGCGGGCGGTGAGACGATCGCCGCGCCGCTCCAGAAGTCCAAGGTCTTCCCGCCCATGGTGATCTCGATGATCGCCGTCGGCGAGCAGACCGGCGGCCTGGACGAGATGCTCTCCAAGATCGCCGACTTCTACGACGAAGAAGTGGACGCCGCGGTCGAGGCGCTGCTCTCCCTCATGGAGCCGGTGATGATCGTGGTGCTGGGCGTGGTGGTGGGCGGCATGATCATCGCCATGTACCTGCCGATCTTCAACATGATCCAAACGGTGGAGTAGCGCCGCGTCGGAAACCAGGTTGCGTCAGGGCCCCGCGGCAGCGCGGGGCCCTCTTGTCTTCTTGACTTTCCCGGCCGGGGTCAGCAGTATTCAAGTAGTCGCTTGACTACTAAAGGAACTCGGATTGTGGCGCAGAATCCCGGCCGTCGCTTCAAGGACGTGGTGTACGAGCAGCTCTCGCGGGTCGGCAAGGCGCTCGCGAGTCCTCGCCGTCTGGAGCTGCTGGACCTACTGGCGCAGGGCCCGCGCACCGTGGAAGGGCTGGCGCGCGAGTCGGGGCAGACCATCGCAAACACCTCGCAGCACCTCAAGGTCCTGCGCGAAGCGCGTCTCGTGGACGCCGAGAAATCTGGTCTCTACGTCACCTACCGGCTGGCGGATCAGGATGTCGCCGCGCTCTACCGGGCGCTGCGCGGCGTGGCCGAGTCCCGCCTGGCGGAGATCGACCGCGTCACGAAGGACTTCTTGCACGACCGGGGTTTGCTGGAGCCGGTTGACGCCGAAGCGCTGCGCGATCGCGTGCGCCGCGGCGAGGTAACGGTGCTCGACGTGCGCCCCGCCGAGGAGTATCGGGCCGGACACATTCCGGGCGCGATTTCCCTGCCGCTCGCGGTCCTCGAGCGCCGCCTGGCGACGCTGCCGCGGGATCGTGAGCTCGTGGCCTACTGCCGCGGCCCCTACTGCGTGCTCGCGGTGGAGGCCGTGCAACGCTTGCGGCGCGAAGGATTCCGGGCGGTGCGACTCGAGGACGGTGTTCCGGAGTGGCGGGCGAGGGGACTTGCTGTCGCTGTGGGCGACGACGCAGCCGAGAGTGATCGATGAAAGCGCTCCTCATCCTCAACGATCCTCCCTACGGGACGGAGCGGACTTACAACGGTCTGCGGCTCGCGGGGGCGCTCGCCAAACGCGGGTCGGACGAGGTGCGCGTGTTCCTGATGGGCGATGGCGCCGCGGCCGCGAAAGCCGGACAGCAGGTGCCCCAAGGATACTACCACCTCGGCCGGATGGTTCTGGTCGTGATCCAACACGAGGGGTGCGTCGCCGTCTGCGGGAGCTGCATGGACGCTCGTGGGCTCGGCGACGCGGACCTCGTCGAGGGCGCGAGACGGAGCAGCTTGGAAGAGCTGGCTGACTGGACGGAATGGGCCGACAAGGTGGTGGTGTTCTGATGACGGTTGCCGCGAGCGGAAGCAAGGCCGTTCTGGTACTCGGCGGAGGTGTGGGCGGTCTGGTCGCCGCGAACCGCCTGCGCAAGCTGCTGCCACCGCGCGACCGCATCGTTCTGGTCGACCGCGAGCCGAACCACGTGTTCCAGCCTTCCCTGTTGTGGCTCGCAACGGGCTCGCGGGACGCGGGGCGCATCCAGCGCCCGCTGGCGCGACTCGAGCGCAAGGGCATCGAGGTGGTTCAGGCCGAGGTGACGGCCATCAACCCGGAGGCGCGTACAGCGCAAGCCGATGGCCGTGACTTTGCCGCCGACGCGATGATCGTCGCGCTTGGTGCGGATCTCGCGCCCGATGCCGTGCCGGGTCTCCGTGATGCCGGGCACAACCTGTACACGGTCGCGGGCGCGGCGGCGACGCGCGACGCACTCGCCGGCCTGCGGGCCGGCCGCGTGGTGGTGCTCACGGCGGCGCCCGCCTACAAGTGCCCGGCGGCGCCCTACGAGGCCGCGATGCTGATACAGGCGTATTTCCCGCGCGCCGGTCGGGGCGAGGTTCGGGTCGATCTGTACGCGGCGGAACCCGGTCCGATGGGCGTGGCCGGCCCGGCGGTGTCGGCGGCGGTTCGCGGGATGGTCGAGGCATCGGGCATAGGCTATCACCCGAACCACCAGGTCACGGTGGTGGACCCGGCGGAGCGCCTTCTGACGTTCGCGAACGGTGTCACGACGTCGTTCGACGTGCTGGTGTACGTCCCGCCGCACCGGGCGCCCGAAGTCGTGCGCGCGGCGGGGCTAACCGATTCGAGCGGCTGGATCGGGGTGGACCGGCGCAGGTTCGAGACGTCGTTCCCCGGCGTTCATGCGATCGGCGACGTGACTTCGGTGCCGCTTGCTATGGGCAAGCCGCTCCCCAAGGCCGGCGTGTTTGCGCACCGCCAGGCGGAGGTGGTGGCGCATAACATCGCGGAAGCCTTGCGAGGCGAAGTGGGCTCCGCGGCATTCGATGGGTTCGGGAAGTGCTGGGTCGAAGTGGGTAACGGTCGTGCCGGGTACGGCGCAGGCGACTTCTACGCGGAGCCCACGCCGGACGTGCGCCTCAGGGCCCCCAGCCTCCTGGGGCATTGGTCAAAGGTGTGGTTCGAACGGCACTGGCTCTGGCACTGGTTCTAGCCGCGTGACCTGACTCCCGCAGGCGGTCGCCGTAGTCAGGACCCTCTCTGGACACGCTGCCAACTGATCCGTGGTCTTGCATTGTGCAAGACCCTAGCCTTCCCTATAGTTCGACCAATGACCTCCGCCGTCACCCCCGAGAAGCGGATGATGCCGTGGCGCCGCTCCCCGGCCCGCGGCGCGGTGCCGCCCGTCCGGACCCTCCTGCGCTGGCTCTACATCGGCCGTCTGTCCATCGCGTCGGGCGTCTTCCTCGGCGCCACGCTCGCGTGGTTCGAGGCCGACATAACCCAGCTCTTCATCGCCTCGCTCTGCATCACACTCGCGCTGGCGGTCACCGCGGTCTCGTTCTGGTACTCACACCTGCGCACCGGCGACATCGGCAACACGTTCCTGTACGGCCAGGCGGTCTTCGACCTGGTGCTGGTGACGGCGATCGTCCACATCGCCGGACCGTTCACCTATTTCGCCGCGCTCTACATCCTGGTCATCGCGGTCAACGCGGTGCTGATGCCGCTCGCCAACGGGCTGCTCGTCGCCCTGCTGGCAGGCATCCTGTACGCGGCCGACGTGGTGTTCGGCCACCCGGTGGAGTTGTCGGCGACGCTCTTCATGCAGATCTCCGTGTACTGGCTCGTGGCGGGCGCGACCGGCTACCTGTCGAGCCGCGCCCAAGTCGCGGGCGTCGCGCACCAGACGCTGGTCGCCGAGCTGCGCCGGGTGC
Organism: Gemmatimonadales bacterium; assembly: GCA_030697825.1. NCBI lineage: Bacteria > Pseudomonadati > Gemmatimonadota > Gemmatimonadia > Gemmatimonadales > Gemmatimonadales bacterium. The sequence goes on from JAUYOW010000284.1 coordinate 20,560, forward strand.
GTCTCGAGGCCACCGACATCCTGAAGAACATCAAGACCGGCATCCTGACCGTGGGCGGCGAAGGGCATCTCGTCTACGCCAACCCCACCGCCGAAGCGGTCCTCGGCCTGCGCGAGAACGAGCTGAGGGACCAGCCGGTGCTGGAGCGGCTGGAGCTCATCGCCCCGGTGCTGGCCGACGCCATCCGGCGCACCGCCAACGAGGGCCGCCGCGTAGTGCGCCGCGAGGCCGACGTGACCCTGGACGGGCGCACCTTCCCCATCGGCGTCTCGACCACGGCGGTGCACGTGGCGGACGGCCACCCGCCGTCGGTGACGGCGATCTTCAAGGACATCTCGGACGAGAAGCGCCTCGAGGCCCTGCGCCTGCGCGCCGGGCGGCTGGAAGCGGTGGCGGAGCTGGCGGCGTCGCTGGCGCACGAGATCAAGAACCCGCTCGCGTCCATCCGGAGCGCGGTGGAGCAGCTCTCGAGGGTGATGCCGGCCGGCGCCGACGAGCGCGTCCTCTCCACCCTCATCGTGCGGGAGAGCGACCGGCTCTCGCGACTCCTCACCGAGTTCCTCGACTTCTCGCGGGTGCGGGTGACCAGCTCCGTGGCCCTCGACCTGGCGACGGTGGCGGAGACCGGCATCCGGCTTGCGCGCCAGCACCCCGATTGCGCGTCCGGCGCGGTGATCGAGCTGGTGGCCCACGAGCGGCCGATCGCGGTCGAGGGCGACGAGGACCTGCTCCACCGGGTGGTGTTCAACCTCGTCCTCAACGCGGTGCAGGCCCAGCCGGCCGACGCGCACGTGACGGTCGAGGTCGGGATACCGGACATCACCCTCATCCCGGCGGGGATGGGGGTGGAGCAGCCGCGGATCCTTCGCGTCCGCGACCGTGGCCCGGGCGTCGCCTCCGACGTGCTGCCGCGGCTCTTCGAGCCCTTCGTCACCGGCCGCGCGGGCGGCACCGGCCTGGGCCTCGCCATCGTGCAGCGCGCGGTGCGCGCGCACGGCGGAGTCATCTTCTGCGACTCGGTGCGCGGCCACGGCACCACCTTCTCGATCTTCATCCCCGCGCGTCTGGGTACGGAGGAGGTTGCGTGAGCAGGCCCCAGATACTGGTCATCGACGACGAGGCCGCGATCCTCGACACGGTCCGCATCCTGCTCAAGAACGAGGGGTTCGACGTCAGCGTCGCCCAGGGCGGACGCGCGGGGCTTGAGGCGCTGGAGAAGGCCCCGCCGCAGATCATCCTATCCGACGTGCGCATGCCGGGGGTGAGCGGGATCGACATCCTCACCGCCGCGCGCCAGAAGGACCCCGACATGCCGGTCATCCTCATGACCGCACAGGCCGAGCTCCGGACTGCGATCCAGGCGGTCAACGAGGGCGCGTTCCACTACATCCAGAAACCGTTCGGGAACGACGACCTGGTCGCGATCTGCCGCCGAGCCGCCGAGCACCGCCAGCTCAAGACCGAGAACCGGTCGCTCAAGCAGGAGATCCGGCGCCGGGAGCGGTCGCAGAGCGTGAAGCCGCTCGGCAGAAGCAAGCCGTTCGCGGAGGTGCTGCGGCTGGCGGAGATGGTGGCGCCCACCGACAGCATCGTCCTCATCCAGGGCGAGAGCGGCACCGGGAAGGAAGTCATCGCGCGTTACATCCACGAGCTTTCGGCGCGCACGGAGATGCCGTTCCTCTCGATCAACTGCGGCGCGCTCCCCGAGAGCCTGCTGGAATCCGAACTCTTCGGCCACGTGAAAGGGTCGTTCACCGGCGCCGTGAAGGACAACCAGGGCCTCTTCGCGGCGGCGCGCGGCGGCTCGTTCTTCCTCGACGAGATCGGCGAGACCACGCCGGCCACCCAGGTGAAGCTCCTGCGAGTCCTCCAGGAACGGGAGATGATCCCGGTGGGAGGCACCGAGGCGGTGCCGGTGGACGTGCGCCTCATCGCGGCCACCAACCGCGACCTCGAGGAGGACATGCGGAGCGGCCGGTTCCGCTCCGACCTCTACTACCGGTTGAACGTGATAGCCATCCACCTACCGCCGTTGCGAACCCGGAAGGACGACATCCCGGTGCTGGCCGACGCGTTCCTGCGCCGCATGGCTCTGGAGCGGAAGGAGGACCCCAAGCACATCGACGGCGACGCGATGGACGCCATCATGGCCTACGACTGGCCCGGCAACGTGCGGGAGCTTGAGAACGCGCTGGAGCGCGCGATGACGCTCACCCGCGGCGGCGAGGTCACGCACGCGGCCCTGCCCGTACGGGTGACCGAGCGGCGCGCCATGCCGCTGGTCTCGGAGCGGCCCCAGGTGAACCCGACGCTCGACGTGGTCGAGCGTGCTTACATCATGTGGGTCCTCCAGAGCGAGGCGGGGAACAAGACGCGAGCGGCCGAGGTCCTCGGCATCGACCCGTCCACGCTGTACCGGAAGCTCAGCCGCTACGAGGGCGGGGAGGCGTGAACACCCGCCAGCGCTGGAAGGGCTACCACGAAGTGGTGCTGTCCGTCCTGATCCCCGCGTACGACGAGGGGCCGACCATCGAAGCGGTCGCGGACCGGCTGTCCGAGGTCCCGATCAAGCTCGAGATCATCGCGGTGAACGACGGCTCCTCGGACGATACCGGCGCGCGGCTGGACGCGCTCCAGAAGAGCGGGAAGATCCACCAGGTCGTCCATCACCCGCAGAACCGCGGCAAGGGGGCCGCGATCCGCAGCGCGATCGCCGTGGCCACGGGCGACGTGATGGTGGTGCAGGACGCGGACCTCGAGTACGACCCCGCCGAGCTGCCCGCGCTCATGGCGCCGATCCTCGACGGCCGCGCCGACGCCGTGTTCGGGTCGCGGTTCCTCGGCGGCCCGCACCGGGTGCTCTATTTCTGGCACAGCGTCGGCAACGCTTTCCTCACGCTGCTGTCCAACATGCTGACCGATCTCAACCTCACCGACATGGAGACCTGCTACAAGATGGTGCGCGCCGACGTGATGAAGCGGCTGCCGCTCTCGTCGGACCGGTTCGGGTTCGAGCCGGAGCTGACGGCGCGGCTGGCGCAGGCCAAGGCGCGCATCTACGAGATGCAGATCTCCTACTCCGGGCGCACCTACGCGGAGGGGAAGAAGATCGGTTGGAAGGACGGCGTGGCCGCCTTCTGGCACATCCTCCGCTTCAACCTGGTCCGGCCGCGAGCCTGAACGCGAAGTGGGCGTGGGCGGCGGCCGCCGGCCTCGCCGCGTTCGGCGTCATCGCCGCCAGCATGCCTCACGCGCTGGCCGGGGTCTTCTACGACGACGGCGTGTATCTCGCGCTCGCCAAGAGCCTCGCGGAGGGACACGGGTACCGGCTCCTCTACCTGCCGGGGGCGCCGGTGTCCATCCACTACCCCCCGCTCTATCCGCTCTTCCTCGCCGGGCTCTGGAAGCTCGCGCCGGCGTTCCCCGCGAACGTCCAGGTGTTCCGCGCCGCGAACGCCGTGCTGATGGGAGTATTCGTCGCCCTCGCGACGGCTTATCTCGGGGAGCGGGTGGCGGGACGCCGGTCGCTCGGCGCGCTGCTGATCGCGGCGTCGGCCACCGCGATCCCGATGGTAGCGGTGGCGACGGTGCTCTTCGCCGAGCCGCTGTTCCTGGTGCTGGCGGCGCTAGCGTGCTGGGCGGCGGACGCCACGCGCGACGCCGACGGCACGAGGGAGACCAGCCTCGCCCTCGCGGCCGGCGCGCTCGCGGGACTGGCGATCCTGACGCGCACCATCGGGGTGGCGGTGGCAGCGGGCGTGGTGCTGGCGCTGCTCGCGCGACGCAAGGTGCGCGCGGCCGTCCTCGCGGTCCTGCCGGCGGGGCTGTGCGCGGCGGGATGGCTCGCCTGGGTCGCTACGCACCGGAGCGCCGTGGACCCGGCGACTGCCGCCAACTACGGGACCTACGGCGATCTCATGACGCAGAGCGGGCTGGGGTGGCTCTCCTTCCGGAGTCTGCTCGATCTCTCTCGCCCCCTCGGCGCCATGACCGTTCCCCTCCTGCCGGGCGGGCTCGGCGCTCTCGCCGCGGTGCTCCCGCTCGCGCTGCTCGTCGCGGGCCTGGTCGAGCTGGCGCGGCGCGCGCCCGCCACCGGGTACATGCTGGCGACCTACCTGCTCATCGTCGCCGTGTGGCCCTACCCCGCCGACCGGTTCCTGGTCGCGGTACTGCCGTGGCTCGCGCTGGCGTTCTCGGCCGGCGTCCGCGCGAGCCTCGCCCGCGCCGGGCGCGCGACCGGGTGGCGGCGCGGTGCGCACCGGTCGCTCGGCCTCGCGGGCGCGACGATCGTGTGCGCCGGGTTCGTGCCCTATCAGCTGCGCGGCTTCCTCCGCGGCTGGGCGACCGCGGAGCAACGGGGCATCTCCGCGACCTTCGAGCGGGTGCTCCCCTGGATCAGAGAGGCGACCGACTCGTCCGACGTGATCGCCGGCGAGGACGAGGCGCTGCTCTGGCTCTACACCGGGCGGCGCGCCGTGCCGTCGTACGTCTGGCGCTCTCGCGGTCGCTCGTCCGAATCGCTCGGGGCGGACTCGCTGCGCGCGTACTTCGACCGGAGTGGCGTGACGCACGTGATCCTCACCGGCCCCGGCTCCGACGCGGCACCGACCTTGGACGCGATGCTGGCCCGGTATCCCGGCTATCTCAACCCGGTTCAGGTCTGGTCCGGCCCCATGATCGCCTTCCGGGTGGCTCGCGCCCCATGAGCGACCGGGTCGAAGTCTCGGTCGTGATGCCGTGCCTCAACGAGGCGGCCTCGGTGGCGCGGTGCGTCGAGACCGCGCGTCGCGCGCTCGATCGCGCCGGCCTCGCCGGTGAGATCGTCGTGGCGGACAACGGCTCGACCGATGGCTCGGCGGAGCTGGCCGAACGCGCCGGGGCGCGCGTGATCCACGCGCCGACGCGCGGGTACGGCGCGGCGTACCTCGCCGGGATCGGCGCGGCGCGCGGCCGCTATCTCGTCTTGGGCGACGCCGACGGCACTTACGACTTTGACGCCGTGCCCGACTTCGTCGCCGCGCTCCAGCGGGGGAGCGACATCGTCCTCGGCTCGCGCTTCGCGGGCACCATCCTGCCGGGCGCCATGCCCTGGCTCCACCGCTACGTCGGCAATCCGGTCCTCACCGGGATCCTCGGCGTTTTCTTCGGTCAACGGGTGTCCGACGCACACTGCGGTCTCCGCGCGATGACGCGCGAGGCCAGCGAGCGGATGCGCCTCAAGACCAGCGGGATGGAGTTCGCCTCCGAGATGGTGGCGATGGCGCTCCGCCAGGGTTTGAAGGTCTCAGAGATCCCCATAGTCTATCACCCGCGCCAAGGCGAATCGAAGCTGCGCAGCTTCCGCGACGGGTGGCGGCACCTGCGCTTCATGCTGCTCCTCTCTCCCACCCCGCTTTTCCTGGTGCCGGGTCTCGCGGCGATCGTCTTCGGGCTCGCGGGGCTGCTGGTCCTGCTCCCCGGACCGGTGCGAGTGGGCGCGCTGACGTTCGACTTCCACTTCATGTTCGTGGCCAGCGCGCTGACCATCCTCGGGGTGCAGCTCGTGGTCCTCGGCCTCGCGGCAAAGGCGTTCGCCCGCCACGAACAGATCGATCGAGGTGACCGCTGGCTGGCGTTCCTCGACCGGCGGTTCACGCTCGAGCGCGGGCTCCTGGCCGGCCTCGGGGTGCTGGCGGTGGGGCTCGCCGTGGATGTCCGGATCCTGCTGCACTGGCTGGCGGCGGGCCGAGGTGAGCTGTTCGCGGTGCGGCCGGCGCTGGTCGGGCTGACGCTGCTGGTGGTGGGGGCGCAAGTGGTGTTCGGCTCGTTCTTCATCAGCGTACTCCGCGACGACGCCCGCGGATGAGCGGGCGCGGCGCGCCTCGGTGAACACGAAGTGAGCGCTGCGCCGCGCGTCACGGCCATCATCCCCACCCGGAACGGTGCGGCCACGCTTCCCGCGCTCCTCGCGGCGCTCCGCCGCGAGCCAACGCGCGGCGGGCTGGAGATAGTCGGCATCGACTCCGCTTCCTCGGACGCGACGCGTGACCTGCTCGCGGGCGCCGGTGCGATGGTGCTGGACCTGGGCGGGCGTCGGTTCGGCCACGGTAGCGCGCGCAACCGCGCCGCCGCGGCCGCTGGCGGCGAGATCCTCCTATTCCTCACCCAGGACGTCGAGCCGGTGGGGGACGGCTGGCTGGCGCCGCTGGTCGCCACATTCGACGAGTCGGTGGTCGCGGGCGCGTTCGGGCGGCAGCTGCCGCGCGGCGCCTCGCCCGAGGAAGCGTTCCTGGCGGGCGTGAACTACGGCGATGAGCCGAGGAATCTCACCGCCCGCGACCTCGAGCGGCCGTTCGGCCCCGGCGCCACGTTCTTCTCGAACGCGTTCGGAGCGGCGCGGCGCGCGGTGTGGGAGCGTTACCCGTTCCCCGACATCGTGATGAGCGAGGACCAGGCGTGGGGGATGGCGGTACTGCGCGCCGGGCACGAGCTCAGGTACGTCGCGGCGGCGGCGGTCCATCACGGCCACGCGTTCCCGGTCTCACGAGTCTTCCGGCGCAACTTCGACAGCGGCTCGTCGCTCGCTCGGCTTGGGATCGCGGGCGGGGCGTGGACGCGCGGGCTCGCGCACCTCGCTCGCGAACTGCGGTGGATCGCGGCCGAGCACGGCGCCGCTGCGCTGCCGCATGCGGTGGTGTACGAGGCGGTGCGGATGCTGGGCTTCCAGTGCGGTCGGCTGGAGCGAGCGATGCCTGGGGCGTGGGCGCGGGTGCTCGGCGAGGCGCCCCGGGGCTAACGCTGGTCGCGCCACGCCCCGCCCGCCTCTAGGGCGCCTAACCGGCGGCCCGGACTGGTCGGGAGGCCCTGGGCTTGAGTGCGCGAGGGTTCGGTGCGATTCTTCGGGGGTCGAATCGCTGCTCCCAAACCCGTCACACTCAGGGGACC
>JAUYOW010000285.1 GCA_030697825.1 Gemmatimonadales bacterium
GTGCCCAGGGCGACCTGGTTGTTCTGCACGATGAAGATGGCGGGGACCTTCTGAACCGCGGCGAAGTTGAACCCCTCGTGCGTCACGGCCGCCTTGGTGGAGCCGTCGCCGATCCACGTCATCGCGACGCGCTTCTCGCCGCGCAGCTTCGAGGCAAGCGCGATCCCGGCGATGACGGGCACCATGTCGCCAACGTGGGAGATGGGCTGGAGCACGCGGTACCGCATCGCGCCGTGGTGAAGATCGCGGCCGTGCGAGGGCGAGTCCGCGGTGCCGAGGTAGCTACGAAAGCTGTCGGCGACCGGCATCCCCATCTCGGCGCACGCGCCGGCGTTGCGGATCATGGGCGCGACGATATCGAGCGTGCGGTCGAGCGCGTGAACCGGTCCCACCGTCGCGGCTTCCTCGCCGGTGCCGAGCCACGCCTTGGAGATAACGCCGGTGCGTACCCAGCGCTTCAAGGCCACATCGTGAAGCCGGGTGCGGACCAGCCCCGCGTACAGCTCCAGCAGCGCCGTCTCGTCCAGCGAGTCCACGATCGTCCGGCGCGCGGGGTCCTGGCGCGCCGTCGTCCCGAACTCGGAGACCAGGGCTTGATCCGGCTTCCACGAGACGTACTCGGGCGGGTCGTAGGCGGGGTAGCGTTTCACGCCGCGGGAGCCGGGAGGCGGGAGCCGGACCTTCCGGTGCGGCACCAAAGGTACGGCTCCCGGCTCACGGCGAACGGCTCACGAATACCTCGCCGCCTTTCATCACGAACACCGGCCGCTGCAACGTCGTGATGTCGGCGAGCGGATCGCCCGCGACCGCGACGATGTCCGCGAACTTCCCCGCCTCTATCGAGCCGACGTCGTGCTCCATGCCTAACAAGGTGGCCGCGTTCATGGTGCCGGCCTGGATGGCCTGCATCGGCGTCATCCCGCCCATCTGCACCAGCAGCTCGAACTCGCGGCCGTTCTGGCCGTGCGGGTAGACGCCGGCGTCGGTGCCGAGGGCGATGCGGACGCCGGCGCGGGTCGCGACGCGGATGCCGCGCTGCATCGCCTCCCACGCCCGGCGCCCCTTGGCCGCCGCCCACGGCGGCAGCCGCGTCTCGTTGCCGGGTCCGCCGACGGAGTAGCCGGCCATCAGCGTCGGCACCAGCCAGGTGCCGTGCTCGACCATGATCCGGGCCGCTTCCTCCGTCATGAAGGAGCCGTGCTCGATGGAGTTCACGCCGGCACGCGAGGCAGCGATGATGCCCTCGGTGCCGTGGGCGTGCGCGGCCACGCGGCGCTCGAGGAGGCGCGCCGTCTGCACCACCGCGCGCAGCTCGTCCTCGTCGTACTGCTGCACGCCCACCGCGTCGCCCTGCGAGAGCACGCCGCCGGTGGCGCAGATCTTGATGACGTCGGCGCCGTACTTGACCTGGAGGCGGATGGCCTGCCGGATCTGGTCCGGCCCGTCGGCGATGCCCTCCAGCGCTCCCGGCTCCCGGCCGAAGATCCCGGGCACGTAGCCGTTGTTGTCGCAGTGCCCGCCGGTGATGCCCAGCGAGTGGCCCGCCGCGAGGATCCGCGGCCCCGGCACGCGGCCCGCGTCGATCGCGTTCCGGAGCGCGATGTCGGCGAAGCCGCCGGCACCCACGTTGCGCACGGTGGTGAAGCCGGCCATCAGGGTGCGGCGCGCCGCGGCGACGCCGTAGATGGCGTCGTCGGCAGGAGCGTCGGTGACGAAGTCGTGTACCCAGTCGCCCTCGCCGATCGGGCGGCCCGCGAGGTGGACGTGCGAGTCGATGAACCCGGGCATCACGGTGGCGCCTGAGAGGTCGATGACGCGCGCGCCCTGCGGCACCGCGACGTTGGGCCCGGCTGCTTCGACGCGCTGCCCGCGTATCACGATGACCGCGTTTCGCAGCGGCGCACCGCCGTTGCCGTCGATGAGAGTGCCGGCGCGGATCGCGACTACCTCCGGCGCCGGCGCCGGCGAGGCCTGTTGTGCGAGCGCCGGAACAGCCGCGGTGAAGAGAACGGCGGCCACCGCCGCCGCCCCCTTACTCACCTTTCTCACCTCATCACCTCTCTCACCTTTATCACCTTTCTCACCTCTTGTCAGAACAGTTTCCCTTTAATCTTGCTCATGAGTCCGCCCGCCGCGCCGCCGGTCGCCTTCTCGAGCGCATCGCCGAGCTCCTTCGCGCTCTGGTACCGGTCGCCGGGGTCGGCCTCGATGGCTTTCATGAGGGCCTTCTCGAACTCGGGGCTGAACTGAAGGTCGGCGCGCGCCTTGCGCAACGGCATCGGCTGGCCGCGCAGCCGCGCGATCATCATGTCCTGCGCGCTCTTCCCCTCGAACGGCAGCCGGCCCGTGAACATCTCGAACGCCACGAGGCCCAGCGCATAGATGTCGGACCGCCCGTCGAGGGGCTTGCCGCGGATCTGCTCGGGGCTCATGAACTCCGGCGTGCCGAGGATGATGCCCGTCGCGGTGAGCTTCGCCATGCCCGGCTCGGCGCGACGCTCCTTGGCGAGGCCGAAGTCGGTCACCACCGCCTTGAGCTTCCCGTCGCTATCGGGGCAGACGAAGATGTTCTCGGGTTTGAGGTCGCGGTGCACGATCTGCTGCTGGTGCGCGAAGTCGAGCGCGTCGCACACCTGCTTCATGAGCGGCACACCCACGTCCACCGGGATCGGCCCCTCGCGCACTTCCTTGTCGGAGAGCAGCTCGCCCTTGAGGAGCGGCATCACCAGGTAGATGAGCCCTTCACCGGTCTCACCCAAACGCATGATGCGGCAGATGTTGGGATGATCGAGCCGCATGGCGAGGCCCGCCTCGCGCCGCAGCCGCTCGGCCGCGGTCTTGTCCTGCGCCAGCTTGGGGGTCATGATCTTGACCGCGACCACCTCGCCGGTCGAGATGTCCTTGGCCTCGTAGACGAACGACATCCCGCCCTCACCCAGCTTGCGCACCACCTGGTAGCGCTGGTCGAGCGTCTGGTTGCGCAGGGTCTTGGCGGGGTCGGCCCCGGTGGCCGGCGGCTTCACCGCCTGGCGGATCTGCGTGGAGCCCGCGGAAGAAGGCGCGTGCACCTCGACGATATCCCCGAGCGGCGACCCGTCCTTGGGACAGAACTTGGCGTCGCCGGTGTAGACCGAGCGGCACTTGGGGCAGCGCTTCTGGCTCACATGCGCACCAGGTTGCGGCCGTCGGCCTTGGCGCGGTAGAGCGCCGAGTCGGCTACGGCCAGGAAGGATTCGGGCGACGTGGTTTTCTGGTCCGGGAACGACGCCACGCCGATGGACACCGTGACCCTGAGCGGCTGCCACCCCTCTCCGAACGGATGCTCCTGGATGCGCTGGCGCATGCGCTCGGCGAAGATCATGGCGCCGTGCCCGGCGGTCTCCGGCAGCACGATCACGAACTCCTCGCCGCCGTAGCGCGCCACCGCGTCCACCGACCGCACCTCGCGCCTGAGGAGCTCGCCGAGCTGCCGCAACACCGTATCTCCTACGAGGTGGCCCATGGTGTCGTTGACCCACTTGAAGTGGTCCAGGTCCACCATGAGGATAGTCAGCACGAGGCTGTAGCGGCGCGCGCGGTCCAGCTCCCGCTCCAGCGCGCCGATCAGCGCCCGGCGGTTGAGGCAGCTGGTGAGGGCGTCGGTCGCCGCCAGCTGCTCGAGGCGCTCCCGATCCTCCACGACGTTGGCGAAGTCGTGCGCTTTCTCCAGCGCCGCGACCGCCGCCGTGATCACCGAGTCCGCGAACTCGGCGTTCTCGTCGGTGAGCACCGGCTCGTCCAGCATCGAGCGCAGGTAGAGCACGCCCGTCTGTTCCTCGCGCATCCGGAACGGAAGCGCCACGACCGACCGGGTCACGACCTCCATCCCGTCGCGCGACCAGATGCCGCGCGCCTCCTCGAACAACGGGTCGCTCGCCACGTCGGTCACGATCACCGAGTGCCCCGTCTCGAGCGCCTTGAGGATCTCGGGGTAGCGCGACAGCTCGACGCGAAGGTTCCGCAACATGGGGTTCTCGAACGCCGCGACCACCGTGCCGTACTGGTCGCCGGGCTTTGCCAGGACGATCGAGCACTTGGAGATCCCCAGCGCGCGCGCCACCCGGCGCAAGAGGATGTGGTAGATCTCGTCCGGCTTGAGCGAGTCGGTGACCTCGTGGAGGATGTCCACGATCGACGCGCTCTGCTTGAGATCCGCCTTGACCGCGGTGATCTCCGCATTGGCCGTCCGGAGCTCGCGCCCGCGCTTGAGGTGCGCCTCCACGCGGGCCAGCAACTCCTTCATCCGGAACGGCTTCGCCACGAAGTCCGACGCGCCTATCTCGAACGACTTCACCGTCCCGTCCTCCGGCGGCATCGACGAGATCATCAGCACCGGTAGGTCGCGCCACCTGGGCTCGGCGCGGATCCGCTCGAGCAGCTGGAGGCCGTCCACCTTGGGCATCATGATGTCGAGCAGCAGCAGGTCCGGCAGCTCGTCCGCCATGCGCTCGAGCAGGTTCTCGCCGCCCGGCACCGCGGCCACCTGGTAGCCGTGCTCCTTGAGTATCCAGGTGAGCGTTTTGACCAGCGCGAGGTCGTCGTCCGCGACGAGCACCTTCGCGCCGGCCACCGAGCTCGGGACCGCGGTCACCGCGACGGGGCCTCCAGCAAGGCCCGCAGTCCCTCCCACTCGACGTTGCCCCCCGAGAGCACCGCGACGACCGGGCCCTTCACCGCGCCCTTGGGCCGGGAGAGGAGCCAGGCGAGCGTCGCGGCGCCGGACGGCTCCACCACCAGCTTGAGCCGGTCTAGGGCGAACCGCACCGCCTCGCGCATCGCGCCGTCCGCGACCGTATCCGCGCGGTCCACGAAGCGCGACAGGTGCGCCCAGTTGAGCTCGCCCACCGAGAGCGTGATCAGTCCGTCGGCGATGCTGTCGGTACGCTCCAGGGTCACCCGCGTCCCGGCCGCCTTCGACTTCGCGAGTTTCGGGGCACCCTCGGGCTCCACGGTCACGACCGTCGTGCCGGGAGAGAGCGCCTTCACCGCCGCCGCCACCCCCGCCGAGAGACCACCGCCACCCACCGGAACGACGACCGTCGCGGCGTCGGGGCAGTCTTCCATGATCTCGAGGCCGACCGTCCCCTGCCCCGCGATGATCGCCGGATGGTCGAACGGCGGCACCACCGCCAGGCGATCGCGCGCCGCTATCTCCATCGCGCGCTCGTACCGGTCCATCGACGTGCGGCCCGCGAGGACGACCTCGCCGCCCAGCCGCTCGACTCCCGAACGCTTGGCCGCCGTCACCGTCTCGGGCATCACGATGACCGCGCGCAGCCCGAACCGGCGCGCGGCGTAGGCGACCGCCTGGCCGTGGTTCCCTGAGGAGTAGGTGATGACGCCCGTCGCGCCTTCGCCGGCCAACTGGTTTACCAGCGTGTACGCCCCCCGAAGCTTGAACGCCCCCACGCGCTGCAGGCTTTCCGGCTTCACGAACACGGCCACCCCAAGCCGCTCCGACAGGTCGTCTACGGGCAGCAGCGGCGTGCGCACCGCGACGCCGACGAGGCCGACGGCGGCCGCTCGAATGGCGTCGAGGGAAACGAGCTCGGGTGGGGCGGAAACAATCACGCGAGCACCAGCTCCTGAAGAATCGCCAAACTACGCCGCGAAACAGAGCACGGCAAGGTCACGACGCCGGCACCGGCACCAGCGGCTCCGCGCCGCGCGTGAGCTCCGCCCTGAACTGGCTGGCGGCGGGTGCGAGCCGCGCATCCGGATGCACGACCACCGCAAGATAGCGGGTGAGGTCGAGACCGGCGACGCGACGCACGCGGGCCTGCCGCGGTTCTGTCACCGCCAGTTCGGACACCACCGACGGACCCAGCCCCGCCATCACCGCCTGGAGGATCGCCTCGGTGCTGCCCAGCTCGAAGAGCACGTTCAGCGAGTGTCCGTGCGCCGCGAGCGCCCGCTCCAGCACCTCGCGCGTACTCGACCCGCGCTCGCGCACGATGAGCGGCTGAGCGGCCAGCGCCTCGGCGTCGATCCTCGCCTTGAAGCCCAGCGGGTGGACCGCCGGCGTCACGACCACCAGCTCGTCCCGGCGGAACGGCGTCACGACGAGGCCGAGCTGCTCGCTCGTCTCACCGATCACGCCGAAGTCGACCGCACCGCGGAGCACCCACTCCTCGACCTCACGAGTGTCGCCGATCCGCAGCACCAACTCGATTTCGGGGTGCCTCGCCCGGAACTCGCCGAGGAGCCGTGGCAGTAGGTACGTCCCCGGCGTGGTGCTCGCCCCGATCGCTACCCGGCCGCGACTCAGCCCGATGGTCTCCCGCACCGCTGCCTCCGATTCCTCGACGAGGCGCAGCACGCGGCGGGCGTATTCCACGATCATGCGGGCGAGGTTGGTGAGAACGATGCGGCGGCCCACCTTTATGGTGAGTGGGATGCCGAAGTGGCGCTCGAGGGCGCGCAGGTTCTGGGAAAGGGCCGGCTGGCTCATGCGGCCGGCCCGGGCCGCCGCCGTGACCGAGCCGTGCTCGGCGAGAGCGACCAGCAGCCGCAACCGCTTGATGGTAAGAGGTGAGTCTTCCTGTGCTTTAATCATAAGTTATGCCTATGTTATCGCTAACATATGCGTATTTGACGTTATGGCAATGGCGAGCAAGGTTGCGGCCAATCCCGAACCGCCGAGTCAGACGATGACCGCCACACCCGCGATCACTGAGCACGCGCTGGAGAGCGCCGTCCTTCAGATGTACAACGACGTCGCCTCGACGCCGGACCAGGAGTACCACTTCTGGACCGGGCGAGCGGCCGCGGAGATGTTCGGGTACCGGTCGGAGTGGCTCGACGGGGCGCCGCCGGCGTCCGTGGACTCGTTCGCCGGAGTCGGCAACCCGCACCTGCACGGCGAGATGGCGCCGGGCCGGACGGTCGTGGACCTGGGCTCCGGCGCTGGCCTCGACCTGTTCATCGCCGCGCAGCGGGTCGGGCCGGGCGGTCACGCGATCGGCGTGGACATGAACGACACGATGCTCGAGAAGGCGCGGGGCCTGGCCGCGCACCACGGGTACGCGCACGTCGAGTTCCGGAAGGGACGCATCGAGGACGTGCCGGTGTCGGACGGTGCCGCTGACGCGGTGATCAGCAACGGTGTCATCAACCTGTCGTTCCGGAAGAAGAATGTGTTCATGGAGGCGTTCCGGGTTCTGCGCCCCGGCGGCCGCGCCTCGCTGGCCGACGTGGTGAGCGACGCCATCATCCCCGAATCCATCAGGAACGACCCGAAGCTCTGGGCGTCGTGAATCGGGGGCGCGCTGCCGGCGAGCGAGTTCGTCCGGCTGCTCGAAGCCGTGGGCTTCGTAGGCGTTGAGCGGCACCCGACTGAGCGGTTCAGCTTCCGGAAGGCGTCCACGCAGAAGGAAGCGGCGAAGTACGGCGTGACCAGCGCGACCTTCACCGCGCGCAAGCCTGCCTGAGGCCACCCTCGATCCGCTGAACGTCGGCCCCCCGAGCCAGATCCGGCTCGGCCTCGGGGCCAACTGGCGCCAGTTCTCGCTCCTCGTCCTGGTCAACGCGTTCGTCGGCGCGATGGTGGGCCAGGAGCGCGCGGTGCTGCCGCTGCTGGCCGAGCGCGACTTCGGCGTCGCGTCGAACAGCGCGCTGCTTTCGTTCATAGCGACCTTCGGGCTCGTCAAGGCGCTCACCAACCTTGCCGCCGGCCACCTCTCGGACCGCATGGGCCGGCGCCGGCTGCTCATCCTCGGCTGGCTGGTCGGCTTCCCCGTCCCGTTCATCCTCATCGCGGCGCCGAGTTGGGGTTGGGTGGTGTTCGCGAACGTGCTGCTCGGGATCAATCAGGGACTGTGCTGGTCGCTCACCGTCATCATGAAGATCGACCTGGTCGGCCCGGAGCGGCGCGGGCTCGCGATGGGGCTGAACGAGTTCGCCGGTTACCTGGCGGTGTCGGCCGCAGCCATGCTGTCCGGCTATCTCGCGGCGCGCGGCGACTGGCACACCGCGCCGTTCTATCCAGGGATCGCGTACGCGACGCTCGGTTTGGTGCTGTCGGTCCTGTTCGTGCGGGACACGAAGGGTCACACGGTTCTGGAGCGCGCCGGCGCGCCGGCGGGCCGGCGCGCGTCGTTCGCGCAGGTCTTGCTGCTCACGAGCTGGAAAGACCGCACGCTCTTCAGCGTGAGTCAGGCCGGGATGGTGAACAACCTCAACGACGGCGTGATGTGGGGACTCGTGCCGGTGTTGCTGGCGGGCGCGCAGCTTTCGGTACGCCAGATCGCGATGGTGGCGGCCATCTACCCGGGGGTGTGGGGCGCCGCGCAGCTCGTGACCGGCCCGCTGAGCGACCGTTGGGGCAGGAAGTGGCTCATCGCGGCCGGGATGTGGACCCAGGCGGTGGCGATCGTGCTGTTCGTGAGCGGGCACGGCATGGCGGTATGGATCGCCGGCGCGGTCACCCTCGGTGTCGGCACGGCGATGGTCTATCCCACCCTGCTGGCCGCCGTGTCCGACGTTGCGCACCCCGACTGGCGCGCCTCGGCGGTCGGGGTGTACCGTCTCTGGCGGGACGGAGGATACGCGGTCGGCGCGCTCGGGGCCGGACTGCTGGCGGACGCGCTCGGCCTTCGCGCGGCGATCCTCGCCGTGGCGGCGCT
The DNA here is from genome assembly GCA_030697825.1 of Gemmatimonadales bacterium. NCBI lineage: Bacteria > Pseudomonadati > Gemmatimonadota > Gemmatimonadia > Gemmatimonadales > Gemmatimonadales bacterium. The sequence continues at coordinate 8,664 of JAUYOW010000285.1, forward strand.
GACCTTCGCCTCGGGGATCGTCGCCGCCGGCGTCATGCGCGAAACGCTGCCGCGTCGGATGGTCCCACGATACCCATGACGTGACCGACGCGATCCGAACCGCGTCGCGGAGGAAGCCGATGATGATGCGCCCGCTCGCAGCCGGAACGATCGTACTGATCGCCGCCACCCAAACCGCCTGCAACCGCTCCACCGTCCCGCTCTACCCGGACCTTGGGAGCTTGCACCACGCGATCACGACGCGCTCGCCCGAGGCGCAGAAGTACTTCGACCAGGGCCTGCGCCTGACGTACGCGTTCAACCACGCGGAAGCGATCCGCGCCTACCGCGAGGCGGCGAGGATCGACCCCGACTGCTCGATGTGCTACTGGGGCATCGCGCTGGCGTACGGGCCCAACATCAACCTGCCGATGGACTCGGCGGGAGGCGCGGCCGCGTACGAGGCGATCCAGCAGGCGGTCCGGCTGCGGGGCGCCACCGGCGGGGCAGAGGGGGCGTACGTCACGGCGCTGGCCAGGCGGTACGGGCCCGGTCCCACGGCCGATAGGGCGGCGCGGGACAGCGCGTACGCCGCCGCCATGGGCGACCTGGCGCGCCGGTATCCGGAGGACGCCGACGCGGCCACGCTCTACGGGGATGCGATGATGAACCTCCGGCCGTGGAACTACTGGACCCGCGACGGCCGACCGCAGCCCGGGACGGCCGACATCGTCGCGGCGCTCGAGCACGCCATCGCGCGTGATTCGACCAATCCGGGCGCGTGCCACCTGTACATCCACGCGGTCGAGTCGTCACCGGATCCCTCACGCGCGGTCCCGTGCGCCGAGCGCCTGGCTTCGTTGATGCCGGGGGCCGGCCACCTGGTGCACATGCCGGCGCACATCTACATGGTCTTGGGCCGCTACGCGGACGCGATCACGGCCAACGAGCATGCCGTTCACACCGACGAGGTGTACCTCGGGGGACAGCGTCCTCAAAGCTTCTACCCGATGATGTATTACCCGCACAACATCCACTTCCTCTCGGTTGCGTCGAGCTTCGATGGCAAGAGCGCCGAGGCGATCCGCTCAGCGCGTCAACTGGTGACGAAGGTCCCGCTCGAGGCGCTGCGCGATGCACCACCCCTCGAGATGTTCCTACCCATACCGCTTCTGGCGCTGGTGCGCTTCGGAAGGTGGGAGGAGATCCTGGCGGAGCCGGCACCCGACAGCTCGCTGCTGTATTGGCGAGGCATCCGGCACTACGCACGCGGCGTGGCGTTCGCGGCGACGAACCGGCCGGCTGAGGCCGCCGGCGAGTACGACAGCCTCGCCGCCCTCGCAGGCAGCATGCCACCCGACGCGATGGTCGGGATAAACGCTTCGCGTACGGTGTTGACGCTGGCACAACACGCACTGGCCGGTGAGCTGGCGTCACGGCGTGGTCGCACCGCCGAAGCCGTTCGCCACTTCGAGGAGGCGGTCCGTATCGAGGACGGGCTGACCTACGACGAGCCGCCAGCGTGGCCGAATCCGGTCCGTCAGTCCCTGGGCGCGGTGCTTCTAGAAGCGAGGCGAGCGGCGGATGCAGAGCGCGTGTACCGGGAGGACCTGCGGCGGCATCCGGAGAACGGCTGGTCCCTGTTCGGGCTGAAGGCGTCGCTCAGCGCCCAGGGGAAAACCGCGGCCGCGGACTCGGTGGACCAGCGCTTCCGCCGCGCGTGGGCCCGGGCGGATGTGACGTTGACGGCGTCACGCTTCTGACGAAGTACGCCCTAACGGGCCAGCGGGCGCGCCGCCGCGCCTAGTTCCTTCTGACGATCGCCGGCCCGTTGGTGGTCACCACCCGCACCGTCGGCCCGCCACTGCCGAGTGTCGTCGTGATCCGCCGCCCGCCGATGCGGCCCATCAGGGTGATGGGGAAGTCCACGCTCATCGGCCCGTTCACCGTGCCGGTCTCCAGATTGGCCGAGTAGCCGTCGGGAACGGTGAGCACCACGGGCCCGTTCTGCGTCTCGGCGTCGAGCCCGGCGCCCTGCCAGCGCGACCCTTCCAGAACGACGCTGAGCGGCCCGTTCTGCGCGTGGGCGCGCACGTCACCGGCCACGCGCTCGAGACTCAGCGGCCCATTCACCGCGCGGAGCCTCATCACCCCGTCCACGTCCTCGACGCCGACGGGGCCGTTCTCAGTGTCGAGCGTGAGATCGGTGTGGCTCGGAACCAGGATCTGGTAGCTCACCGACCACGATCCGCCGCGCCGGAACCCCGGCCCTTCGGCGCCCACGGTGCCGCCGGACGCCTGGATACGGATGTGGGACGCCAGCTCGCGGGCCTCGTCCTCCGAGTCCCCGTGCGCCTGGATCTTGACGATCACGTGTACGCTGTCCCGGTCCCAGCCGCTGACGCTCACCCCGCCGTTGGGGCCCGCGTCCACGGTGAGGGACCGTCCGGCCCCCGACCGCCACCCGATCTCGCGCTGCTCGCAAAAGACCGAGCGTCGGCGGCTGGATCGCTCCCGGCAGTTGGAGAGCCAGTGGTCGTCATCGCGATGGGAGGGGTGGCGCTGCGCCACCAGGTCGGTGGCGGACACGCTCATCGCAAGGAGAAGCGTGGCAACGAGATAGACGCGTGACGGTGACGGCATCTTGGTCCCCAGGTTGAGGCGGTTCACCAATTAGACAGCCCGAGAGTCCCAGGGGTTGGCAAGGAACCCTAGCATCGGCTGTTGTCCGTTGGCCGTCGGCGGTCGGGTCACAGACGATCGAGCTCATCGAGCGTCTTCTCGTCGCGCACGTTGCCGGTATTGAGCGTGCCAGCCGGCTCGAAGAGCATGATGTGGACCTCTTCCTCCGCCACCGGCCGGTGCTCCACGCCGCGCGGCACGATGAGGAACTCACCTTCCTCGAGCCACACGTGGCGGTCGCGGAACTCCATCCGGAAGCGCCCCTTCACCACCAGGAACAGCTCGTCCTCCTCATCGTGGTGGTGCCAGACGAACGGCCCCGCGAATTTCGCGAGCTTCACCTCCTGCCCGTTCAGCTCGCCCACGATCTTGGGCTTCCAGTGCTCGGTGAAGAGGCTCAGCTTCTCGGCGAGGTTCACCTTCTCCGGCCGGCTCACTCGGTGGCACCGGCCTCCAGCGGCTCCTCCGCACCCTCCTCCTCTCCACCTTCATCCTCCTTCACCACCCGCGCCACATCCTGCACCGTGTCCCCTTCGTCCAGATTGATGATCTTCACGCCCTGGGTATTGCGCCCGATGACCCGCATGTCGTTCACCGGGAGCCGGATGATCACGCCGTGCCGCGTGATCACCATCAACTCGTCGTCCGGGATGACCTCCTTGAGCGCCACCACGTCGCCGGTCTTGTCGGTGCGCCGGAGCGTGATGATGCCCTTGCCCCCGCGGTACTGCACCCGATAGTCCGCCAGCTCAGAGCGCTTGCCGAGGCCGAGCTCGGCCACGACGAGGAGGGTCGCCTCGCGGCGGATGATCACCATCCCGATCACGGCATCGCCCTTCTCCAGCTCGATACCCTTCACGCCGGTCGTGGCTCGGCCCATCTCGCGCACGTCCTTCTCGTGGAACCGGATGGACATCCCGTGCCGCGTGGCAAGGACGATGTCGTTGGTGCCGTCCGTCACCTGGACGTCGATCAGCTCGTCGCCGTCCTCGATGTTGATGGCGTTGAGGCCGGTGGTGCGCACGTTCCCGTAGGCCGACAGCGCGGTCTTCTTCACCGTCCCGGCGCGCGTCACGAACATGAGGTACTTGTCGTCGGCGAAGTCGCGCACGTTCACCAGCGCGGCGATCCGCTCGTCAGGCTTGATCGCGATGCAGTTGACGATGGGCTTGCCCTTGGCCGCACGGCCCGCCTGCGGGATGTCGTACACCTTGAGCCAGTACACCTGGCCGCTCTGGGTGAAGAACATCACGTAGTCGTGGGTGGACGCGATGAAGAGGTGCTCGACCCAGTCGTCTTCCTTGGTCCCCATCCCGTTGAGGCCGCGCCCGCCGCGCCGCTGCCGCCGGTAGGTGGAGACGGCGATGCGCTTGATGTAGCCGGAGTGGGACACGGTGACGACCATGTCCTCTTCGGCGATCAGGTCCTCGACGGAGAACTCCCCCTCGTCGGCGACGATCTCGGTGCGCCGGTCGTCGCCGAAGTCCCCCGCGAACTTCTCGATCTCCTGCTTCAGGATGCCCAGCCGCCTGGGCTTCGAGGCGAGGATGGACTTCATCTCCTTTATGAAGGCGAGGACCTCCTTTAGCTCCGCCTCCAGCTTCTCGATCTCGAGGCCCGTGAGCTTGGCGAGGCGCATCTCGAGGATGGCCTTGCTCTGCTTCTCGGTCAGCTTGAAGCGCGCCCGGAGCTTCTGGTCGGCGTCGTCGGTGTCCTTGGACCCGCGGATGATCTTGATGACGGCGTCGATGTTGTCGACGCAGATCTTGAGGCCCTCCAGGATGTGCTCGCGCGACTCGGCCTGATCGAGGTCGTACTGCGTCCGGCGGGTGATGACCTCGTGCCGGTGCTCGACGAAATGCGCGATCAGCTCCTTCAGGTTCATCACCCTGGGCTGGCCATGGGCCAGCGCCAGCATGATAGCGCCGAAGGTGGTCTGCATCTGGGTGTGCTGGAACAGGTTGTTCAGCACCACCAGCGGCACCGCGTCGCGCTTCAGCTCGATCACGACCCGCATGCCGTCGCGGTCGCTCTCGTCCCGGAGGTCGCTGATCCCCTCGAGCTTTTTCTCCCGCGCCAGCCGCGCGATGTGCTCGACGAGCCGCGCCTTGTTCACCATGTAGGGGATCTCGGTGACCACGATCTGCGACCGGCCGGTGGATTCCTTCTCCTCCACCTGGGCCCGAGCCCGCACGATGACGCGCCCGCGGCCCGTCTCGTACATGTCCACGATCCCCTGCCGGCCGTAGATGATGCCGCCGGTCGGGAAGTCGGGCCCGGTGATGAACTTCGCCAGGTCCTTCGCGGCCGCGTCGGGGTTGTCCACCAGGTGGGTGACGGCCTTCGCCACCTCGCGCAGGTTGTGGGGCGGGATGTTGGTCGCCATCCCCACCGCGATGCCCGCCGAGCCGTTGATGAGGAGGTTCGGCACCAGCGACGGCAGGACCGTCGGCTCCTGGAGCCGGTCGTCGAAGTTGGGGATGAAGTTGACGGTGTTCTTGTCTATGTCCTGCAGCATCGCGATGGCGATGCGGGTGAGCCGCGCCTCGGTGTAGCGGTAGGCCGCCGCCGAGTCGCCGTCCACCGAGCCGAAGTTCCCCTGCCCATCCACCAGCGGATAGCGCAGCGAGAAGTCCTGCACCATGCGCACGAGAGACTCGTAGACGGCCGAGTCCCCGTGCGGGTGGTACTTACCCAGCACGTCGCCGACGACGGTAGCGCTCTTCTTGAAGGGGCGCCCGGGGACGAGGCCGAGCTCGTTCATCGCGTAGAGAATGCGGCGGTGGACGGGCTTCAAACCGTCGCGCACGTCGGGCAAAGCGCGCGCGACGATGACGCTCATCGAGTAGTCGATGAACGACTCGCGCATCTCGTCTTCTATGAGTCTGGGGAGGATCCGTTCGCGCTGATTTGGTGCGGTCACCGTGGCCTTGGGGTGAGGACTGATAAATGTATACGATTGAGAGGCTTAAGTCAACTCGTCGTGACGTCTAGTGTCGCAGTGATGGCTTCATGATGGCGGCATAGTGCAGCACGACGCTGGCGCGGCCGTTCCGAGGCCACCCGTGGCCGCGCGTTGACATCTGATGCGTTCTTGATTAGCATCACGCATCATGGCCAGGACCACGCTCAATATCGACGACATGGTGATGCGAGACCTGAAGCGCATTCAGCGGATGGAGCGCAAGCCGCTGGGTCAACTCGTGTCCGAGCTCTTGGTGCTAGGCATCGAGCAACACGGGCGCCCGGGTCGTGTCTCCGAGCCGCCACCGTTCAAGTGGCACAGCCAGCCCATGGGCTTCAAGATCGACCTCGAAGACAAGGAAGCCGTGTGGGCGCTGCTCGATCGCGAGGACTTGGCCGAGTGACCTGTTCGCTCGACGTGAACATCCTTCTGTACGCATCGTCGCAGGATTGCCCGGAGCACCGGGTCGCTCGGCCATTCCTGGAGAAGCTGCTCGCGAGTCAGGACCTGCTCTGCCTGTCGTGGGCCACGCTGTCGGGCTATCTCAGGCTGGTGACGAACCCGGCGGCGACGGCGACCCCACTGACGTCCGACCGGGCGACCGAGAACATCTCCGCGTTGCTCGACCGGCCCCGGACCCGGGTGCTGGTCGAGGAGCCCGACTTCTGGGAGTCGTTCCGTGGCCTGATGATCCAGCACCGGGCCCGCGGGAAGCTGGTGCCCGACGTGCACCTCGCGGCGCTGCTGCGGCAACACGGGGTGAAGACACTGTACACGCACGATCGGGACTTCCGCCGCTTCGACTTCCTCGACGTCCGGGACCCGCTGGCGACGTGATGTTCACCGCACCAAGGCGCCCATCGTAACATGCGGCGCGGCGGCCGGCCATCCGCCGTGCTCGCGGTGCTGGTCCCCGCCCTCGGCATCGCCGTCTTCCTGCAAGGGGGGAGGCCTTCCCGCGCCCGCACGAGTCACGGCATTCAGTGCGGCTTCGTTTCTCCCGCCGTCACGGCCAGCGCGAGGCGGTTTTCGCGAGGCGGCAGCGGACAGGTCGCGAACCCATTGAACGCGCACGGCGGATTGTACGCGCGGTTGAAGTCGAGCACCGTCCACCCCGCGGCATCCGGCAGCGGCACGTGGATGTACCGGCCGGCGCCGTAAGTGGTCCGCGCGTTGGTCGAGTCGCCGAATAGGACCCATAGGTCGTGCTCGCTCGGCTCGTCGAAGGCGAGCAGCCGGTACTCCCGCCCCTCCACCCGGAACACCAGCTCGCCGGGCACCTCGAACTCCATCTCGCCGCCGGTGATGTCGGGGACGCGGTGATGGCGCGGGACTCGGACCCGCTCGAACCGCGCGGCCAGCCGCCACCGCTGCTCGACCGAGAACGCGGGTACGCCGGTGAACGAGCGGCGGGCCGCGGCCTCCTCGTCCCACACCCGCAGCCACGCCCGGCCCTGCACCGCGTGGATGCGCAGGCGCAGCGGGCCAAGCAGGAGGTCGGTGGGTCCGGCGCTATCGGCGTCGGGGCGCAGGTCGAGCGGGCCCGCCACCGGAGGGTTCCCGGCCACCGAATCCACGCGGAGGAACCGGACGCCAGCCGCCGGCTCGAGCCACACGCGATCGCCGGTGCGCACCAGCCGGCCCGCGAGCGCGGGTCCCCGGCCCGGAGGCAGCCTCACCGGCAGACTGGGGTCCGCGCCGAACGCGCTCGCGCCTTCGGGTAGGGCCCCCAGGGCAACCAGCGCGAGCCAGCCGGTCGGCCCGGTGAGCTCGGCGCGACGCTGCTCGCGGAACGTGTCGATCTCCGTGCGGTGGGCGGCATCGTCGAGGGGAGGCGGGTCGCGCCACTCGCGGGCACAGGCGAAGGCGGCCACGAGGCAGAGGCAGGAAACGACCGGTGGTATTCTCGGCATGGGACTCGCCTCTGAGATAGCGTGCGCGCCCGGCAGCGGCAAGGCGGGATCCTGGGCTAGTCCGCCGCCTCCCGGGATCCCGCGTCGGCGGCCGGCGGCTCGGCCGGCCCGGGCGCGGGACGCTCATCGGTGGAGCGCCGATCCTGCCCCTTCCGTCCGACCTCATACCATCGCCGCGTAACCTCGCCGGCCAGGTGGGTGTTCCCGATCCCGAAGGCGAGCGCGACGGCTAGCGCCACCGCGCCGAGGATCAGGGTGAACGCAGTGGTCACGATGTCGGCGGCGACGCCCACCTGCTGGAGCGCCATGAACACCGAGATCATGATGACGACGCCCTTGGCCACCTTGGCGAGGGTGGGCACGCCTTCCACGCCGCCGGCGGAGGCCAGGATCAGGGCCCGCACGAACTCGCCCAGGATGAGGCCGAGGACGATGACGATGATAGCGGCGAAGACGGTGGGGATGTAGCCCACCAGGTTCGCGAAGACGTCGTTGATGTTCTCGACGCCCAGCGCCGACGACGATAGCAGGATCACGACCAGCATCACGAACCAGAAGAGGAGCTTGCCCACGACGCGGGTGGGTCCTTCCCGCGTTCCGGTTCGCTCGACCGCCTCGGTCACGCCCCATTTGGCGGCTTCGCGGTCGAAGTGAAGGCGGGCCAGCATGGCGTCCACCAGGCGCTCGACCATCCGCGCCACCAGGAAGCCGGCCATGAGGATGACCAGGGCGAGCAGGAGCCCTGGCAGCACATGGACGATCTGCATGAGACCGGCCTTAAGCCGTTCGAACGGTTGCACGATGCCTCCCGGCCCTTACGCCGCGACCTGCACCACAATCTTGCCGAACTGCTCGCCGGACGCCATCCGCTCGAAGGCGCGGCGGGATTCCGGCATCGAATAGACCCCGTCCACTACGGGCCGCAGTTCGCCCGCGGAGAGGAGGCGGGTGATCTCCGCGAATTCCCGCGCGTTCCCCATCGTGGAGCCCATGATGGTGTGGTGATACCAGAAGAGACGCCGCACATCCGTCTGAACCAGCGGGCCCGAGGTGCCGCCGCAGGTCACCAGCCGGCCTGCGGGGGCGAGGCATTTGCAGCTGGTCTCCCAGGTGTCGGTGCCCACCGAGTCCACCACCACGTCGGCGCCGCGGCGCTCGGTGATCCGACGGACGTCACGCAGCACGTCGCTGGTCCGGTGATTGATGGTCGCGTCGGCGCCAAGCGCCCTGGCGCGCTCGAGCTTGGCGTCGCTCGAGCTGGTCGCGATCACCCGGGCACCAATGCGCTTCGCGATAGCCAGCGAGGCGAGCGCGACACCGCCCCCGATGCCCCAGAGCAGCACCGTCTCGGAAGGCCGGAGCGCGGCTCGGGTCGTGAGCATTCGCCACGCGGTGAGGAACACGAGCGGAAACGCGGCCGCGTCCGTCCAGGGGACCCGTTCGGGGATCGGATAGACGTTCGCCTCGGGGACTCGCACCGCTTCGGCGATGGTTCCGGGGATGTGCTCGCCGAGGAGACGATAGGTCTTGCAAAGCGACTCCTCGCCGGCAAGGCAGTACTCGCACGAACCGCAGGAGACACCGGGATTGAGGATGACCCGATCGCCGGGCTTCACTCGCGTCACCGATGGTCCGACCGACTCGACGATGCCGGCGCCGTCGGAGCCCACCACGTGGGGGAAGTCGTGGATGACCCCGGGGAGGCCACCCAGCACGAAGAGGTCGACGTGGTTGAGCGCGGCGGCGCGAACTGCGACGACTACGTCGTGCGGCGATTCCGGCGCGGGACGGGGCACGTCCTCGACGCCCAACTGGTCCGGGCCGCCGTAGGCCCGGATGGTGACGGCGAGCATCGGAGTGCTGGTCCTGCGGGTGGCGCCGCGCTAGCGCGGCGTGGCTGGCCGGAAGGCGGGCCCGGCGAGGCGCTCGTCGGGGCCGGACGGCAGGGGGGTCATCTGGCCGGTCGCGATCGTGAAGAGCATGACGCGCGCGGTGGAGTTCCGGCCACTGCCCTGCTCGATCGCGAGCGCGAGGGTCGCCTGGTCCGCGGACACGCTGAACGCGCGCACGAAGGTGCCGTCCTGGGTGACGGGGGCCTCGGCGCCGGTGGTGGTGTCGATCCGGTACACCTTCTGCGTGTTCGAACCCTCGTCGCGCAGGAAGTAGATGTGCCGGCCGTCCGCCGAGTAGGCTGGCGAGCCGTCGCGCCGGGGGCTCGTGGTGAGCCGGCGCTCTGCCGTGCCGTCGATGTTCATCTCGTAGATGTCGTAGTTGCGCCCGCCCGGAGAGGACTCACGCAGCGAGACGAAGACGATCTTGCGGCCGTCCGGCGACACGTTGGGCGAGGTGTTCGACACCTGCCCGCTCGTCAACGCGCGCGCGCCGGTGCCATCGCGGTTCACGATGTAGATCTGCGCACGGCTGGCGCGGGTCGCGTCATACACGATCTGCTCGCCCGCCGGCCGCACCCACGCCGGAGAACCGACCACCGCTGAGTCGCGAGTGATTCTCCTAGCTTCGGAGCCGTCGGCGTTGGCCACGTAGAGCTGGAAGTCACCCGAGCGCGGACCGGGCGCGGCCACGTAAGCGATGCGCGTCAGGTCCGGCGACCACGCGGCCTGCGATTCCAGCGCGCTATCGCCGGTCACCGGCACGGCCGTCGTGTCGCTCATCATGAATAGGTCCCAGCGGCCGGCGCGCTGCGCGGAGACCAACATGTCGCCGACGATGAACACCTCCACGGCGATCGTCGAATCCCAGGGCGCGCGTGCGGTCAGCGTCGCGTGGCCGAGCCGCCCGGCGACGACCTGCCCATCCTGCACGCGGGCGACGGAGTCGCTGGAGGACGTCCACGTGATGTCGGTCGCGGGCCCAATGGGATGCTGTTGGTCGTCGAGGAGCTGCACCGCCAGGGGCACCCGCTCTCCCACGCCCAGACCGAGACGAGCCCGCGGCACAGCCAGGCCGCCCGCCACGACGCGGATTCGCCACCGCTTGGTGACGCTCGAGTCCCGGCCCACCGGCGCGCTCACCGACATCGTGGTCTCGCCCACGCGCAGACCGCGAACCGTCGTGTCGGCCGCATCGAAACGGACGACGCTCGAATCGGGCCGCGTCCACGTGAGCGGGGCCTCGGGCACGGCCGAGGTGTCGTCGGCCATGGCGCTGACCTGGAGCGGCAGCATGCCGCCGATCGCGATCGTCACGACAGAGTCGGCCGGGGTCGCGGCAAGCGCGACAACCCGGCGGTGAACGTTTATCGTGACCGTGATCGGCTCGTAGATGTAGCTCTCGGCCGTGATGCGCGCGGTGCCGGGCTGGAGCGCCTCGACGACCGGGCGCACCAGCCCGACGCGCACCACGCCTGGGTTGCTCGACGAGAACTGGAGGAGGCCCGGCGCGATGAATGGGCGGTCCTCCTGCTGCGGCACCACGATCCGGAGCGTGTCCGTCGTGCTGGGCGACATCGAGATCTCGTTCCGCTCGAAGCGTACCGCGTCGGCGCGCACGTCCACCGTGACGGTCCGCGGCGGCACGCGCGGGCCCTGGACCAGTACCCGGACGACCGCGCGCCCGGTATCGGTCCCCACGATGATGACGCCGAACGAGTCCACGCTGGCGATCCGGGCGCCGGCCGAATCCACCTCGAAGACGATGCAGACTCGCGACGCGGTCGTGTCCCCGCGCACGGTGCGATAGTCAAGCCGCCGCACCTCGCCCCGAACCAGCAAGAGGCGGAGCGGATTGACGTACAGGGCCTCAGGGACGCCGCTCCCATCGGGCTGGCGCTCCCAGGCCGCGCAGCCCGGCCCGGTGGGCCGGTTTGGGACAGCCGCGACCGGACGAGGCGGAGGCTCCGACTCGGCGCGGGTCGGGGGCGTCGCACCGGCCGGCGTCACCTGGATCGTGGCTTGGCCGGACTTGGCCGCGGCACCGGCGCCGGTGCGCGCCGTGATGATCGCCACTCCGGGGCCCATACCCGTTGCCATCCCGTTGTTGTCAATCGTGGCGACGCGCGGGTTGTTCGAAGTCCAAGTGAACGTGGCGTCCGCGCAGGGGTTACCCGTAGCGTCGTAGCCCGTAGGGAGGAACGGACTCTGTTGCCCGACGCGAATCTGAGCGTCCGGCGGTGAGATCTGAACCTCGCTCGGCCGGCAACGGCGCTGCGCTAAGGCCTCCCCGGGGGCGAAACCGACCCCGGCGGCCACAGCCAGCAGAATGATCCCAGCGCGCACCGGCAGAGCCCTTTCCATAAGTGGGGAGGGAATCTAGCGTTCCCAAGCCCGTCCCGGCTAGAAGGGGACCCGGGGCGCCCAGTGCGGACACCCCGCCCAACCGCCTTCGGCTCTGGCAAGCCTCGTGCCATCCTCCCTACCGGAGACGCTCGGCCCCGCCACGACAGCCCACCCCGCTGAGGCTACGCCGATGTGAACCGCACCGGCTTGGGCCTCCGGCGGGCCGAAGCGCATCTTGCGAAGCGGCCGGGCGCGCGCAATGTATATGCCCGTACACCAGCGGCACGCGCGTCACAACCGTTGTTGGGAGGGAGTGTCATGTTCGCTGATGATATTACGGGGGGCGGCTGGGACATGCCGAGCTCGAGTCCTACGCCGGAGCGGGAGTGGGCGCCGCCACCGCCGCCGCCACCGCCACCACCGCCGCCGCCCGCGGCCGCTCCAATGAAGCCCGCCATGCCGGCGAAGCCGAAAGCCAAGAAGGCGGCCAAGAAGAAGAAGGCGCCGAAGAAGAAGGCCGCCAAGAGGAAGCCCGTGAAGAAAAAGGCGGCAAAGAAGAAGGTCGTGAAGCGGCGGCCGGCGAAGAAGGCCACCAGGAAAGCCGCCAGGAAGGCCGCGAAGAAGAAAAAGAAGAAGGCGGGAAGAAAGAAGAAGTAGACTTCGCTAGAAAACGTCTACGGTTCCTTCGATCACGCTTCGCGCGCGGTCGGCGATCTCATCCAGCCGATCGCGCGCGACGGGTTGGACCGCCAAGTCCGCCGGGGCGCGATCGAGCGAGTAGATGTGTACGTCCGTGGGCCGGACCCGCTCCAGCCAGCCAAGCCATTCGGCGACCGACTCCTCGGAGCTGCAATCGAAGCCCGGGCCCCGGACGAACATCGCCTGCACGATCACGTCCTTCAGCTCCCGGTAGCTCCGGACCAACGGCTCGCGGTCGTAAGCCAGCCCGTTCACCGTTCCCGTAGGGCCGGGGTCGAGCTTCA
>JAUYOW010000286.1 GCA_030697825.1 Gemmatimonadales bacterium
GGTGAGGAATCTCAGCGAGTCGGCTAAGAGGTTGATGGGCGGGAAGCGTTTCGCAATGCTGCCTTCGCCCTGCCACAGATAGGTCAGCACGCCGGTGAGCATGGCCCGCGGCGCCGGGGACGTGGTCGCGCGGAGCGTGAGCTGATCGTAGTCGTCGTGGCTTCGGGCCAGACCGACGCCGCGCATTGTGTACTGCTCCTCGTTCGCTTGGGTGCGGTAGTCGAGGTTGTCCACGCGCGTGTACAGCGCGGACCAGCTGAGCCGGGCACGGCTCGCCCCACCCGTGACCGACAACGTGTAGCCGAGTTCGGCGGGTTTCCTGTCTCCCTGGGTACGGCGGTCCACCTGGATGTCGTCCACGTAGAGCTGCACAGCGGCGCGGAGGTCGTCCCTTATCAAGTAGCTGACGTCGCCGGCCACCAGGATGTTCGCGGAGTGCACGTAGTTGAACATCACCGGGAGCCAGAGGTTCAGAGGGTTCAGGAACCATGGCTCGAAGTTGCGGTTGGGTTCCCCGTTGTCGGCGTACAAGGCGGCCTCCGACAGCGAGAAGGACAGGCGGTCCGAGGGCGCGGCCACGAGACGGTGAACCGACAGAAACCGCTTGGAGATGAAAGGGCTGTCCCACATCGGAAGGTTGTCCAGCTGCGCCGCCAGCATCTCGAGGCGGAACCGCCTCGGCCCCAATCGGACCAGCAGATGATCGTAGGGGTAGGGGCTGGGGGAGAGGATGAGGCCCTCGATCTCCGGAGGCCCCCAGTTCCTCGGCACGAGGCCGAAAAAGACTTCCAGGTAGCGCCACGAGCCCAGGATATAGGCCTCCCCGTTGTCGCCGGCGATGAACCGATCCTGTCTCCCCGTGAACTCGGGGTCGCGGCGGAGCCGGGTGTCGAAGTACGGATGAGTGGCCATTGCCACGTGGGGGAACTCCAGGGACCCCGCCAGGCCGCCCTCGTAGAAGAGCCCGGTGTTCTCCGGGGCAGGCCGCACCGTCCACCGACTGGCGTCCGAGGCGCCGAGGACGGCGACGTTCGCCTCGAGCTTCCAGCGGACGGTGTCCGGCCGCTCGGCCAGCTCCTCCGCGAGCAGCCGCAGGCTCGCCCGCACCGGCTCGGCCAGGTCGGTCGTGTCGGCCGCCTTCACCGCGCGCGCCACGTCGGCGCGTCTAAGCGGCCGCGTGAGGGGATCCAGCCCCTGAAGCACGCCGGCGCGGATCAGGTGCTCGACGTACGGCGTGCTCCAGGAGTTGATCGGCAGGTAGAGATTGCTCTCGGTCTGGGCGGCGAGCGGCGCGGCCAGGCCCACGGCGAGCAGGGCCACCAGGAGGCGGTGTCGCATAGGCCTCAAGTATGGTCTGCCGAGGTAGGGGCGGACAACGGGCGGGCGCCGGTCCGGCCGCGGCGGAGCCCGGCCGCCGCGCAACGGCCCGCGCCTGATCGGCGGTCGCTGCACCTGCGTTGTTCCGCTCCGCCCCGCCGGGGTTCGCAGCCGGAACCGGCCTTCGTGTTCGGTGGCGCTGTCGCGGCGACCACGCGCGGCAGTCGCCCTCGCTCTGCAGCCTACAGGTCGCCGCCGCCGACCCGCCCGTCGTCGCCCGTCATCCACACCACGTCGCGTGGCCTGGTGGCGAGGCTCTCCCACTCCGTCCGGGTGTACACCAGGAGGTCTGCCGGCACGGGCAGTCCGGTGGCGTCGAACCGTGCCGCCCGGCGCTCGAAGGGGAGAGGCGAGTCCGCGACGATGACCACCAGATCGAGGTCGCTCCCGACGCCCCAGTCCCCCCGGGCGTACGAACCGAAGTAGCCCACCGCCGCCACGCTCTCATCGGCGCGGCGGAGATCCTCCGCCCAACGGAGCGCGGCTTTCCTCACCGTCGCCGCATCAGGCCAGACCAGCACGGCAGTGCCCAAGGACCTCACGGGCATACCGGATTGCCTCCTCGCTCTGCAGCGGGCCGTAGTGCTCGAATGGCGCGCCGGCAGGGTGCCCATTCGGGTAGCGCGCCGGCACGTAGAAGTTGTCGAGCACGCTCGCCTTCTCCACCAGCGATTCCGCGGCTGCCACGCGGGCGGGCAGCTCGCGCAGCAGCTTTGCGACCACGTGCCCCCCGGCGTCCTGGGCACACGAGAGGTGCAACCCCTTCACCGCCTTCTCGGCCGCCTGGTGCGCGGCGAAGCACGCCCACTCGTGCCGCCCCGCCGCGCGGGAGTCCTCCGCCTGCTCGAGGTCCCGCAGCGCCTGGCGAAGCCAGTCCTGCGCCCGGTTGGTCATCGGCCGGCCACCCACGCCGGTTCGGCCTCAACAGCGAAAAGTACTCTGCGCGGCAAAGCTGACATGTCAGCTGCCGAGGGGCGGGTCAAGAGGCAGGGGGTAAGCATCGGTGAGACATGGGGTTTGCGCAACGGCGGGGGGCGCGGACGCGATCGAGCCCGCGCTCGGGCGCCTCGACGACCGTGGCGCAGTCCACTTGCCGGCGCTGTTCTGAGGGCAGACCGCGTGCCGCTTGACGGCCGACCGTAGCTAGCTATTATAATAGCCCTAGCCATCTCACCCGCGCGAGGCCAATCATGAAAGTTGCCAACACCGTCGAACTCAAGAACAAGACCAACGAGCTGCTGCGCCGGGTCATGAAGGGCGAGGCGGTGATCATCACGCTCCGCGGCAAGCCGGCGGCGTCGCTCACCCCGCTCTCCGAGGACGACCTCGAGGACTTCATCCTCGAACACAGCCCGAAGATCCGCCGGATGATCGCGGACGCCGAAGCGGATCGCGCCGCCGGCCGAGTCACCTCGATCCACGCCTATCTGGCCGAAAAACGCGGCGGATGAGCCGCTTCACGGTCCAGCTCACGCGCGCCGCGGTCAAGGACCTCGACGCCGTGCCGCCGGTCCTCCGCCGGCGCCTGGCGGCGGAGCTGCGGGCGCTGGCGGACCTGGCGACCAGTTGGCCGCCCGGCATCAAGCGGCTCCGGGGATTTGGCTTCCCGCTTTACCGCCTCCGCTCCGGCGACTATCGCGTTCTGTTTCGGCTCGACGAACCAGTCGTCACCATCATGCGAGTCATCAACCGCAAGGACCTGGAGCGAACGCTGCGGCACCTTCGTCGAAGCTGAGAGCCGGACGGCCTAAAGCCTCTGCACCACCAGAATGATCGTCAGCGCGCTCGTGAGCACCGTGGCGACGGCGCTCAGAACCTGACCCCAGTCAGTCTTTCCCTCGCCCTCGGGCACAGCAGGCACGTAGATACGCGCCCCCGGCTCCGGTCGCCGGTTCGGCCTCGTGACCGCGCCGTTCGGCTGCACCACGTAGGTGCGCTTCCGGTCCGCCCGCCGCGCCAAGCCGCCCGCCGCATCCACGTAGTAGCCCACGCCCGCCCCGGGCCGGTACGCCACCGTCACCGGGCTGTTTACCGCCCCCTCGACCTTCACCGTCGGCAAGTACTCGGGCACGAACAGCGAGTCGCCGGCGAAGAGGATGACGTTGTCGCGGTAGCTGGGGTCGCGCAGGACGCGCTCGAAGTCTATGCCCACGCGGCCCAGACCACCTTGGGTCCGGAAGAACTGCGCCCCCCGCACGTAAGCCGCGTCCGTTACGCCGCCCGCTCGCGTGATGAGGTCGCCCAGCCGCTCCTCGCGGGTCGTCAGCGTGTAGCGGCCCGGGAAGCGAACCTCGCCCGAGAGCACCACGTTGCGCTGCAGCTCGAACCCCGGAACCCGCCGGATGAACACGTTGTCGTACGGCTGGAGCCGGTGCTCCGCGCCGAGGGCCGGCGTTTCCCGCCGCAGGTACCCCGTGGGGTCCACCAC
>JAUYOW010000287.1 GCA_030697825.1 Gemmatimonadales bacterium
CCTTGCGCGCCGAGATGACTCCCGACGCGCGCTGATCTTGCAATAGATTGTGAACGGTCGAGCCGTTCCATCTCCACCGCAATGGTCGACGCGTGGTCGACCGCTCTGGTAGAGGGGGCGAGCCCGATGGTCGTCGGACCCGCCCCTCGAAAAGAAAAACCCAGACTCAGACTCTAGTGCGCGCCGCCGCCGTTCGCGATGTACGCCTGGACGTACGTCGGGTCGAAGCGGAAGTTGACGTCGGGCGCCTGCGCCTTCGAGCCGTAGCCGACGGTCGGCGCCGCCTTGATCACCTTCTTCCTCAGCATCCAGGCGACGGACTTCGCGGTGGAATCCTTGAGGTGCATGCCCTTCGTGCCGTCCGGGAACGGGTACGGATTCCCGTCCGAGAACAGCTCGACGACCCACTCGGGCTTCCGGTACAGGACGGACCGCGTGAGCACGTCCTTCATGCTCGCCGCATCGAGGTCCGTGACCTTCTTGCCCAGGCGCCGGTGCGCCTGTTCGGTGGTCGCGGGGTCCTCGAGTTCGCGGACGATCGCGTAGTACGTGTCGAGCAGCGTCGCCACGAACTCATCGCCCTTCGGACGGTCGAGTGCCGACTGCCCGACGACGATCGTGTCGAGGATCTCCGCGGGGATGAGCCGCGAATCCGCGATGACGTGCACGTCGCCGCGCAACGTGATCGCGTCGAGTGCGAACGGCTCCCACACCGCGATGCAGCCGATGTTCGCGTCGCGCGCCTTGAGGGCGGCGGCCGCGGCGTCCGGCTCCATGTTCTGGTAGGGGTACTTCGCCGGGTTCTTGCCGAGCGCTCGCAGCGACTCCTCGAACACGTACTGGGAGACGGTGGACTCGAGACCTCGGCAGGGCTTGCCTGCCAGGCTGTCGACGGTGACTCCGTTCGGCACGATCGTTCGATCGCCACCCCACGAGTTCGAAGTTGCGGTGACGACGACCGAAGTGTCGCTCCTGCCGGCGGTCAACATGTCGAGGTGTGTGATCGTGACCGCGTCGGCCGTTCCGCCGGCGTACGCGCCGATGGACGGGCCGTAGGCCATGAACCGCAGCTCGACGTCGACGCCGTGCTTGCGTTCGATGGGGCCGCACTTGCCCTTGTCCGCGCCGACGAGCTGCTGCATCTCCGCGACCGCGAAGGTGGACCAGCTCGCGTACTCGCTGTAGGCCAGCGAGAACGACGGGAACGAGCAGTCGGTGATGCCGGTGTCGGCCACCGGCGCGGGCGCTGCCTCCGCGGGCGCCGCGGCGGTTCCGCCGGACGGCTCGGGTGCGGGCTGCGCTTCCTTCTTGCTGCCGCACGCGCTGAGCGCCAGCGCGGCGACGACGAACAGGTTCAGGATCTTCATCGGACTCTCTCCTTGTTGGGGTTCGGAACTGGTGCGTGGTTGGTGTGGAAAGGGGGGCGGACCGCGTGGCTCGTTGCCGTACGGCCCGCCCCCCCTTGGTTCCTTGCGTGTTGCCTAGCTGCCGGGCAGCGTGCCGGGCTTCGGCCCGCCGCCGGTGCCGGTCGGCTTCTCGGCGACCTGCGCCGGAGCGGCCGCCACGGGGGCCTCGGCGGTCTTGGCGCCGCCCGTGAGCTCCGCGAAGCGATCGCGGGCCATCGAGCTCGTCGCCGCCTGCCGCAGCTCCGCGCGCCGGACCTTGGCGTCCGCGCCGGACATCCTGCTGGCGACCTTCGACTCGGCCTTGAGCAGCCGCGCGTTGTCGCGCGCCCGCTGGATCTTCGCCTCGGAGCCCTCGCTGGACACCCGTGCCTTGGCCTCGTTGAGGTCGCGCATCATCTTGGCGAAGCGCGCCCCCGCCACGACCGACCCGCGCTCCGCGCGGAGCGA
>JAUYOW010000288.1 GCA_030697825.1 Gemmatimonadales bacterium
GGTGAGCTTGATGATGTTGTCTGGCATGGCTCCTCGATACGGTCCGCCTAACCGCCTCCGCCAAGGCTATGGCGGTCCGCCGAAGCTTCACGCGAAGGCGGAAGGCGGACACTACGTACCACGCTAATCCGCTTCTGTCGACACGACTTCGTCCTTCGCGTCGACCGCGGAGCGAAGCGTGTGCCAGGCGAGGCTCGCGCATTTCACGCGCGCCGGGTAGTTGCGGACGCCTTCGAACACGGCCAGCTTGCCCAGCCGTTCCGGATTGGCCAGCGGGTCGGCGTTCCCGGTCACCATCTGGTGGAATTGCTCGAACATGTCGCGGGTCTCGCTCAGCGTTTTACCCTTGACGCTGTCGGTCATCATCGAAGCCGACGCTTTCGAGATCGCGCATCCCGATCCCTGGAAGCTGGCGTCCTTGATCACGCCGTCCTCGACCCTCAGGTAGAGCGACAGCCGATCCCCGCAGAGAGGGTTGTAGCCCTCGGCGTGCCGGTTGGCGCCTTCAATCGCGCGGAAGTTGCGCGGCCGGCGGTTATGGTCGAGGATGACCTCTTGATAGAGCTCCCGAAGATCGGACACTGGCAACCCTCGCTGCGTCACGTGAAGAGCTCGCGGACCTTATGGAGCGCCGCGACGAGGGCGTCGATCTCTTCGCGTGTGTTATAGAGCGCCAGCGACGCGCGCGCGGTGGCGGGAATGCCCAACCGCTGCATCAGGGGCTGAGCGCAGTGGTGCCCCGTGCGGATCGCCACACCCTCCTGATCGACGACGGTGCCGATGTCGTGCGGGTGCACACCGTCCATCACGAACGAGAGCACGCTCGACTTCTCCGGCGCCGTTCCGATGAGCGTCAGGCCCGGCACCCCCGACAGCGCCGCCGTTCCGTACGCCAGGAGCTCACGTTCGTGGGCCGTAATACGATCCATCCCGATCGCGGTGACGTAGTCCACCGCCGCCGCCAACCCCACCGCGCCCGCGATGTTCGGGGTTCCCGCTTCGAATTTGTACGGCAGGGCGTTGTACGTGGTCTTCTCGAACGTGACCGAGCTGATCATGTCGCCGCCGCCCTGATACGGCGGCATCTCCTCGAGCAGACGCTCCTTGCCGTACAGCACGCCAATCCCGGTCGGTCCGTACAGCTTGTGGCCCGTGAACACGTAGAAGTCGGCGTCGAGCGC
>JAUYOW010000289.1 GCA_030697825.1 Gemmatimonadales bacterium
GTCGGTGTTTTCCGGGACCTGGAAATACCCCTGCTGCAGCTGCAGCACCCCGCCGATGCCGACGACCGGCAGCGCCTCGATGTCCGCGCTCGTGAGCGTCGTGTGCGATCCCGTGACGCCCGGCTCCACCAGCGGCGCGAACGCCGCCGTGACGGGGATCTCCTCGAGGATCTGCGCCGTCGCGGTGAGCTGGAAGTCCACCGTGCGGGTGACGTCGATGACCACCTGCACGTTCGACCGCCCCACCGTCTGGAAACCGATCCGCCGGGCGATCAGCGTGACCTCGCCCACCGGCAAGTTCAGGATGAAGTACCGCCCGTTCTCATCCGTCAGCGACCCGATCCCCGTCCCGCGAATGAGGATCTGCACCCCGTCCACCGGCTGGCCGGACTGAGCATCAGTCACTACGCCCGTGAGCTTGCCCGTCTGCGCCCGCGCCAGTGTCGGCACCAGCACGAACGCGGCAAGCAACAGGGCGCGCGTCAACCAGCGCGTCCACGCCTGTTGCACCGTGATGCCTCCTTCAATTGTGATATGATTGCTACGACGTCCTGACCAAATATCGAGCAAACGGTGCCCCTCCTTTTCACTCCAGACGGACGGTCAACCTTGAACGAACTCGGGCCGCCTCAAGGCGAGCCCATTCACCGCAATGCACCGCGCCGCTGTAGCGCAGATCGGCGTGCGTCGCTACTGTTGTCTTTGTCGTGCTTCCGGCTGGCAGATCGGGGTCAACCTCGCAGCGCTCCCGACCAATGATAGCTATTGTACGTGTCGCACCTGTTGGGCGCAAGAGGACGCCGCCTCCCCGCCCTAACCCTTGGCGGATGGCCGTTTTGCTGGCCCCTGCCCTGATCTTTGCTCGCCCGGCCCCCCCCGCGAAGGCGCAGATCCCGAGCCCCGCGGCGTCCACTTTTTTGGTCACCGCGGCAGAGTTGTCCTCAAGAGGGGACACCGCCCAAGCCATCGCGGCGCTCACTCGCGCCATGCGCCGGTTCCCCGGCCTCGCGGAGGCGCATTACCTTCGCGGCCTGCTGCTCGCCAGGACGGCGGGCTCCGGTATTGCGGACCTCATGCGACGTCGCGACGCCCAGCGGTCGCTGGAGCGCGCGCTCGACCTCGACCCCAACAACCCGCGGTACCTGCTCGAGCTCGGGCGGCTCAAGCTCAAGATGCCGTTCCTGCGCCTCGAGGCGACGCGATTCTTCCGTCGCGCGGAGCGCGCGGCGCGCGCCCGCGGCGACTCGAGCGCGCAGGCCGACATCGAGTCCGAGCTGGGCGACCTCTTCCTGCGCCGGGCCGACAACGCGCAACACCGCCGCCTGCTCAACGGCAACCTGACCTTCGACCCCGAGCTCGCGCTCGAAGAGTGGCAGTACGCGGGCAACTTCATCACCCGGCAGAGCACCGTCGTCGAGCAGCCGGCCGAAGCGGACCTGCGCGGGGCGGAGGGGTTCTACCGGGCCGCGCTCGCGGCTCGCCCCGGCCACGAGGGCGCCGCCAGCGGGCTGCTCGCGATCCTTCACGACGCCTCCCGCTTCGAGGAGTACCTGAGCGCCGCGCGCGCCTTCGAGCGCAGCGCGCCTTCGAGCGCCCGGGCCCAGCTCGCCCTCGGCCTGGGCCTGGTGCGCCTGGAGCGCGACGCCGAGGCCGCGCCGGCGTTCGACTCGGCGCTGGCGCTGATGACTCCGACCGATCGCGACGCCGTCCTCGACCTGTCCACGATCCTTCGCCGCGCGGACGCCGAGGTGTACCGGCGCCTGAGCGATGCGGACCGACGCGAGGCCGAGCGCGTCTACTGGTCGGCCTCCGACCCGCTGCGCCTGACCCCCGTGAACGAGCACCGCGTCGAGCACCTGGCCAGGGTGGCCTACGCGGACCTGCGGTACACGGCGCCGGAGCTGCACCTCAGGGGCTGGCAGACGGATCGCGGCGTCATCTACATCCGCTACGGCCCCCCGCCCGTGATCGCGACTTTCGCGGCCAACACCGAGGGCGCGCGCCCCGACCAGATCGGGCAGGTCACCACGGTCTGGTGGTATCCGGAGCGCCGGCTGCGCTTCGTGTTCTACGGGGCGCCCGGCTACAACGTCGCGCGCTTCGCCGGCGATTTCCTAGCCTTCGCGGAGGACGCCCGCTATCGGGCACCGGTCCGCTTCGACAACGTTCCCGTCGCCGAGGCCCTGGACAGCATCCCGGTGCAGGTCGCCCGCTTCCGCGACTCCGTGGGCATGGCGAGCGTGATCTTCTTCGCGGGCGTCCCGGTGGCCCGGATGCTGAACGGGATCGACCTGGCGCGCAGCACGCTCGAGACGGGGCTGTTCCTTGCCGACGGCCTGGAGAGACCCCTGCTCGAGCGGCGCCAACAGGAGCCGGTGACGTTGAGCGCAGATCGGCAGTTCGAGGCGCGCACCTTCGAGCTGCGGCTCGGTCCGGGCGAGTACCGCTGGCGGGTCGAGGCCCGCGAGCCGAGCAGCCGCAGGGCCGCCCGGGGCGCGGCCGCGCTCGAGATCTCCGCGCCGCCCGCGAACGGGCTGGACCTCAGCGATGTGGTGCTCGCTAACCGCGTCGCCCCCCGCGACGAGGCGGCCCGGAACCGGCGGGACTTCTTCATCGATCCCAACCCGGCGCGGGAGTACGCCCCGGGGCAGGCGGTCCACCTCTACTGGGAGGTGTACGGTCTGCGTCCCGACAGCGCCGGCTCGGCCGCATTCACCGTATCGGTGACGGTGCGACTCCAGTCGATCGAGCGGCACGGCCTGGCGGCGCGTATCCTTGGAGGCGCCATGGACGCCGCCGGTCTCACGGCGGCGGGCGATGACCAGGTCGTCTTGAGCTACCACCGCGAGGTGGACCTGCACGGGCGCGACCGGGCCCCGGAGTACCTGGCCATCGGTCTCGACGACAACCCGGAAGGCGGGTACAGCGTGGAGATCAGCGTGCAGGACCGGCATACCTCGCAACGCGTCGTGCGGAGCAGAGGGTTCACGGTCCGCGTCGGGGCGGCTCGGTGAGGCGCTACGTGCTCGTGGCGCTGGCGCTGACCGTCCTCGGCGCCGGCCCGGGCGAGGCGCAGCGGCGGGAGCGCGGGCGGTTGCCCCGCAAATGGCTTCTCGCCGGGGTGGGGGCGGTGATCGGCGAGGCGGCGGCCCTGCTGTACACGCACACGAGTCCCGGCTTCAACGCCCAGTGCTCGAGCAACACGTGCGTCTCCATTCTCTCGGCCGCGGTCGGGTTCGGCGCCGGGTTCCTCATCGGATCGGAGGTGGACCAGCTGTACAACCTCCGCTACCGCCACGCTCCGCCACTCACGCTTCGCGGCCAGGCCCTGCCGCTCAGCATCATTCCCAACGACATCTCGTGGCGCCGCGGCTCCCTGGTCGCGGCGGGCGAGCAGGGCGTGGAAGTGATCGCCACCGGACCCCGCATGGAGCGCGGTGAGGTGCGCGCCCGGGGGCTGCGAGGTGTCGCGTCGGCCCTTCCGGACCCCTTGGCGAATCGCCTCTTCGTAGCGACCTCGACCGGACTCTTCGGGTTCGATCTCTCCGGGCCCCGGGTGGCGGGGGGCCTGCTCGCCGGCGGCGAGGTGAGCGCACTCGACGTCCGCGGCGACCGCGCCGCGATCGTGACCGACGGCGCGGTGCGCCTGGCGCAGCTCGCCAACGATTCGCTCTCCGCGCTCTCCGCGCCGCGGGGCTTCCAGAGCCGCGCGACGGACGTCGTCTGGGACCCGGATCGGCCGGTCGTGTGGGTGCTCACCGAGACGGCCCTGATCGCCCTCGCGGTCACCGACAGCGGCGTCGCCGATTCCCTCGGCGCGATGGCGATCCCGGGAACCGGGCGGCGGCTCGTGCTGCGCGGCGCCTGGGCGGCGGTCGCGGCGGGCGACGGTGGCGCCGTGACGGCCGACATCAGCGACCCACGCGCCCCTCGCCTCGCCGCGCAATGGAACGGCGCGCGCTTCGTCTACGACGTCGCGATGTCGTCGGGGGCGGTCTACGTCGCGGCCGGACCCGAAGGCCTGTACGTGCTGTCGCTGGCCCCCGACGGCGGGACCAGTGCCATCGGCCTCACCCGCGGCCTCGGCTTCGTCTCGGCCCTCGACTCCGACGGCGAACACATCATCCTGCTCGACCGGGCCGGCGGCGCGCTGCGCCGCATTCCCATCGCCAACTGACCGACATGCGCTTGCTGCTCGTCCCGCTCCTGCTGGTCGCGACGCTGCTCCAGCAGGACGACCTGATCGCCGCG
This sequence comes from Gemmatimonadales bacterium, assembly GCA_030697825.1. Lineage (NCBI taxonomy): Bacteria > Pseudomonadati > Gemmatimonadota > Gemmatimonadia > Gemmatimonadales > Gemmatimonadales bacterium. Next base: position 4,252 of record JAUYOW010000289.1, read on the forward strand.
CGCACCAAGGGCAGCCCCGCCGCGCCCGTCACCATCTACGAGATCTCGGACTTCCAGTGCCCGTACTGCGCCCAGTTCTGGCGCGAGACGTTGCCGGCGCTGGAGCGCGAGTACGTCGCGAGAGGCAAGGTCCGCTTCGTATTCGTGAACCTGCCGCTCCCGATGCACCGGAACGCCGTGCCCGCCGCCGAGCTGGCGATGTGCGCGGCGCGCCAGAACCGGTTCTGGGCCGTGCACGATCAGCTGTACCGGCACCAGGCACGGTGGGAAGGGTTGACCGAGCCGGGGAGTTTCTTCCTGGCCCTCGGCGATTCGGCCGGCGCGAACCGCGACTCCCTCGTGGTCTGCGTCCGCAGCGGCGCGACGCGGGACGTGGTCCGCTCGGATGCGGAAGGGGCATACCGGTCGGGGGCGCGCTCGACGCCGACCTTTTACATCGAGGGAGGATTGCTGGTCGGCGCTCAACCAATCGAGGTGTTCCGATCGGTACTGGATTCCATCATCAGGAGTAAGGAAAACAGGCGGCCGTAGAGTTGCAGAGTTGCAGAGTTGCAGCGGGTGACAGGCGAGTAGATGTCAGGGTTGCAGGCGTGGCGGTCCACTCAAACGTGCTTCTCCACCGCTCGGATCAGGCCGTAGAGGGTCTTGGCCGCTTCATCGCGTCGGGCCTCCAGCCGCGCGAAGGTACTCAGGTCGAGATACTCCACGTCGCGGGCGATCTCGAGAATGGCTTCAACCTCATCCAGCGACCCGCGGGCATTGATCAGGAACTTGCGGTAGTCGCGAGCGCCCTTGCGCCCTGACCCCTCCGCGATGTTAAGCGCGGCACCGTAGGCGGCGCGTCGCAGCTGGTCTGCCAGCGCGCCCTGGTCCTCGGGAGGGAATCTCCGCGCGGCGGCCACGCAGTCCACAGCCAGGGTCTTGGCATGCTGCCACGCCTTGAGGTTCCGGTGCGATGCCATGGGGAGCACGCTAATGCAGCAGGACGGATGCACCTAACCGAAACCACGGCACCTCGTATCATTCTGTCCCCTTGTCCCCTGTCCCGAGTTTCCTGTTCCCTGACTGTCTCCCGTCCCCTGTCTCCTGGGTGCCGCTGCAACTCTGCAACCCTGCAACTCTACCGCCCACTGCCCCCTGAAACCTGGAGGATCAACGACAGGCCGAGATCGTACAACGCGTGCGTCCACGCCGCGATCCCGAACCCCCTCGTCACGTAGAGCAGGCTGAAGACGAGGCCGGCCAGGGCGCGGAAGGTGAAGCTCGGAACGGTGAAAGTGTCGCCCAGCTCGCCGACGTAATGGAAGGCGGAGAAGACCAGCGCCGAGACGATCACCGCGCCCGCGGTCGAGAGCGCCTTCCCGGTCCCGAGCACGACACGCATGCCCCACAGCAGGGCGCCCACGAGGAGGACGCGGAAGACCAGCTCCTCGTAGATCCCGGCGCCGAGCGAGACCACCAGCTGAGTGGAGAGGCCGAGGCTTTCGAGACCGCCGGCCGACAGCCCGCGCGGGCCCCTCAGCACCACCGTGGTGAGCCCCCCAACGACGAACCCGAACAGCGTCGCGTAGACCGCGCTCTCGGCGAGCATGAGGCCGAAGATCCCCGGCTCGAGCGGCTCGGCGGCCCGGCGGCGGTCTCGCCAGACCAGCAGGCCGCCAGCCAGCAGCAGCGCCACCCCGAAGATCGCCAGCCCGTCGCGGCCGCCCAGGGCGAGGAAGAGGCTCTTGAGCAGCACATCCGCGCCGTTGCGCACGCCTTCGACGGCCGAGCCGGTGAGCAGCGCGGAGAGACCTTCGTAGAGGAGCAGCAGCGGCAGCGCGAAGAGGACGCTGTAGCGTGGCGCGCGCGACTTGGCGAGATAGTCTTTCGGCATGGCGATAGGTAACCTACTCGGCGTGCCCGGGTTCCTCTATCGCGCCGCCTGGTCCCTCGCGGGTCCGCTCGCCGCGCCCCTCGCCTGGGGCAACGGAAAACTGGCGCGCGCGATCCGTGGCCGTCGCGGGGCGTCGGCCCGGATGGTGGGGTGGGCCGCGGATGGCCGCGACCGGTCCCGGCCGCTGGTCTGGTTCCACGCCGCGTCCGTCGGCGAAGGGCGTCAGGCGGAAGCGGTCATCGTCCGGCTTCGGTCGGCGCGCCCCGAGTGGCAGGTGGCCTACACCTTCGGCTCCGCCTCCGCCGAGCGGTTCGCGGCCGGGCTCCCGGCCGACTTCCAAGGGTTCGTGCCCCTCGACACGGTAGGCGAGACGGGACGGGCGCTGGAGGCGCTAGAGCCCACGGCGCTGGTCTTCAGCGCGACCGACGTGTGGCCGGAGCTGGTGCGGCAGGCCGCGCGGCGGCAGGTCCGCGTGGCCCTGATTTCGGCGACGCTGGCTCCGACCTCGTCGCGGCGCGGCGCGCTGGCCCGCGCCTTCCTAGGCGGCGCGTACCGGGCACTCGACCGGGTCGGCGCCACCGACGAGGCCGACGCGCGCGCCCTCGCGGCGCTCGGAGTGGACGCGCGCCGCATCGTCGTCACCGGCGACACGCGTCACGACGCGGCCCACGCCCGCGCGGGGCGCGTGGATCGCCGGTCGCCCGCGCTCCGCGCTCTGACCGGTGGCGGAGACGGCTACCAGACCGTGGTTGCGGGCTCGACCTGGCCCGGCGACGAGCGTGCCCTCCTCTTCGCCCACGCCGAGGTGCGCGGAGCGCGCGGGCCCCGGCTCGTGATCGCGCCCCACGAGCCCACGCCGCGGCATCTGGCCGCCCTCGAGGACCGCATCGCGCACGCGGTCGGCGCGGACGCCGTCGTCCGGCGGCTCTCGGACCTGGAACGGGAAACGAACGGCGCGCCGTCTGACACGCCGTGGGAGATCTGTCTCGTCGATCGAGTCGGGGTGCTCGCCGATCTCTACGCGATCGCGGCGATCGCGTACGTGGGCGGTGGTTTCCATCGCGCCGGTCTGCACTCGGTCATCGAACCCGCCGCCCTCGGCGTGCCGGTGCTGTTCGGCCCGCACTGGGAGAGCAGCCGCGATGCGCGACTGCTCCTGGAAACCGGCGGGGGCTGGAGCGCGAAGAACCAGGCGCAGCTCGCCGCCGCGCTCGACCGCTGGCTCCACGACGAAACTGCCCGGGCCGACGCAGGAGCGGCGGCACGGGCAGTAGTCGAACAGGGGCTCGGTGCGGCCGAGCGCTCACTTCAGTTGGTCATCCACCTCGTCGAAACCCAAAACCCAAGACCCACGACCTAGCCGGTTGCTCTACCGCATCCCTCCGAGCCCGATGGAGGCGCCGACGCCCCAGAAGCTCACCGTCTCGTTACCGATCTTGCCGCTGTCGTACGCGGCCCGAACCGAGAGAACGCGGAAGATCGGCAGGTCGGCGCCGACAGCCCAGCGGAAGTTGCTGTCGCCGTCCGGGCAGGTACCCGCACAATCGGTGAAGCGGGTGAGGTTCATCCGCGGCGCGCCCCACAGGTTGAGACTCGCCAGACCGAGCGGGATGCGCAGGCCGACCGCCACACCGACCGGAATCGTCAGCACTTTGGGACCGGCGTACAGGGCGTTAAGCGAGTCCTGCACCACCTGCGGCAGGCCCGCTGGCAGGTTCCCGATCTCACGCGCGTTGACGTCCATGCTGCCGCCGCCGAAGACGGAGAGCGAAAGGTTGGACCGGCCGCCGCCCGCCACGCGAATCTGCGCCAGCACGCTGGCCGTGAAGTTCGAGTTCGGGTCGCACCCGGCCCCCGTGGATGTGTTACAGATAGCCGCGGCGTCGACGGTGCGCTGGAGCGCGCCCACGTTGGCACCTAAGCCGACGGGCCCGAGGGCGAACGTCACGCCGCCCTGGAGCACCGTCAGGTCTCCGAGGTTCGTCCCCTGGTCGGTCGGCTGGCCGATGTCGCCGTGGATGCGCAGACCGGTCGCGTACCGCGGGTTGGTGAAGAGCGGCATGCCGGGGATCTGTGCCATGAGCGACGCGCCCGCGCCGCCGGCCATGACCAAGGCCAGCAACGCCGTACCCGCACGCTTGATACCAGTCATCGAAACTCCTCCATCAAAACGTTTGGCCCCGCGACGAGCGAGATGGGAGACGGCACCCCGGGGCTTGGGGCGCTCGAAAATAGCGACAGGGCGGCCTTCGCGCACGGTGACCCCGGTCACTCGCGCCGGAAAGCCTCGCGCGACACCGGTTTCCGGGAATCCAGGTCACCAGGCGGACTATGGAGCGCCGCGCGTCACGACGCCGTCAAAGGTCACGGAGGTGGGGACGAAGAGCCCCACGGATAGCACGGTGACCAGCACGTCGGACCACCGCCGCCGCACGCGGATGCTCAGATTCTGCACCCCGGCGCCGCCCACCAGCTGGCCCGCCAGCGCGTTCTGGAGGTTGGGCACGCGGGCCGGGTAGGCCCCCCAGAAGAGGTGCAGGGCGCGCGTGGTCACGTGGAACGTGTCGCCCACCACGGCCTGTCCGGCGGCGGGTGACATCGAGGCGGGCACGCCGAGCGACCGCGCGTTGAAGTTCATGGCGCAGCCGGCGCAGCCGAGACCGATGGCGGCTGTCACGACTAATCGTCGCACGTTGGTCCGCAAGTGAGTTCGCACCGAGTCTGGGATCGAGGGAAAAAAAGGGCGGCGGCGCGCCGAGCGGCGCGCCCCCGGGATCGCCGCGTCCTACATCATCGGCACGCGGAAGTTGAAATGCGCGCCCACGCCGATGGTGGTGGCGGTGGGCTCCGTCGGGTCGATGTCCTTCGAGACCTTCAGCATGTCCACGGCCGCGTGGAACCCGAGCCCGAGGAGCAGGTTGAAGTTCGCGCCGACCGACAGGCCGAAGCTCGTAGCGTTGGTGGACGTGATGCCCGTCCCTGAGATCCGCGACAGCTGGACGCGGGGCGCGATCCACGGCTTGATCGGGAATAGCGGGGGGCTGATGAGGATTCCTACGCCGATCGGGATCTCCGTGTCCGTGACCCCGCCGACCTTGCTGATGCCGATGCCGACCTGGGGCGCGATGGAGAGCGGCAGGAGCCCGCCTCCGAGCACGCGGAACGAGAGCGTTCCTCCGTAGGTGGCGTAGTCCAGGCCGTTCAGCGTCCCGACGTCGCCCTCGTTGCGGTGCCCGTAGCTGGCCGTGAGCGAGAACGGGCCGTTGCTGAGTCCGCCGGTGAGCGCCCACGCCGTCCCGCCGCCGCCGTCGTCGTTCGGCCTGCCGACATTCGCTGCGACCGAGAAGCCGGTGCCACCGCCCGGATTGTAGTAGACAGGAATGCCTGCCACCTGGGCCGAGGCGGCTTCCGCCGCTAGAACCGCCGGCAGCACCAACGCCACCGCAACCTGACCGATTCGACGCATTGGATTCCTCCCGAAAGGGGTGCCGGGCCGCTCTGGCCTCAGGCGCGCCCAAAGATAGCACCATGAGGCCAAAAAGCACGTGGCCCGTCCGGACAAACTGGACGGGCCACGCGGTTCGGGACGGTGACGCGGCTCACGCCGCGCCATTCAGGCGGCTAATGCCAAGGCGAGAGACTGCGGCGCACCCCATCGAGCTAGGCGGCACTCGCCTTTTCGGCCACCACGCGGACCACGTTCTTCACCACCTGCACGAAGCCGCCGGCCACGCTGAACCGGCGCTCCTCGCCGCCCTGCCTGACGACCAGGGTCCCCTCGCCCAGCAACGCCATGAACGGGGCGTGACGAGGGAGGATCCCCACCTTCCCGTCATACGCCGGAACGACCACGGCGGATGCGTCGCCTTCGTAGAGCACCTGCTCAGGCGACACCACGCTGACCCGCATCGCCCCGTGCCCCTGTGCCCCTGTGCCCCTGTACCCCTGTGCCCCGGTGCCCCCGTGCCCCTGTTCCATCACGCCTGCTCGAGCTGCTTGGCGCGCTCGACCACGTCGTCGATGCCACCCACCATGAAGAACGCCTGCTCCGGCAGCTCGTCGAACTCACCGGCAACCACCCGCTCGAACGAGTCGATGGTGTCCTGGAGCTTCACGTACTTGCCCTTGATGCCGGTGAACTGCTCGGCCACGGCGAACGGCTGCGAGAGGAAGCGCTGCAGCCGGCGGGCGCGCGCCACCACCACCTTGTCCTCCTCCGACAGCTCGTCCATGCCGAGGATGGCGATGATGTCCTGGAGGTCCCTGTAGCGCTGGAGCGTCCCCTGCACCGCGGTGGCCACCTTGTAATGGCGCTCCCCGATGTACTGGGCGTCGAGGATCCGGCTCGCGGAGTCGAGCGGGTCCACGGCCGGGTAGATGCCGATGGCCGCGATGTCGCGCGAGAGCACGACGGTCGCATCGAGGTGGCTGAACGCGGCCGCGGGCGCCGGGTCGGTGAGGTCGTCGGCGGGGACGTAGATGGCCTGCACCGACGTGATCGATCCGCTCTTGGTCGAGGTGATGCGCTCCTGGAGATCGCCCATCTCGGTGGCCAGCGTGGGCTGGTACCCCACGGCGCTCGGCATGCGGCCGAGGCGGGCGGAGACCTCGGAGCCCGCCTGGGTGAACCGGAAGATGTTGTCGATGAAGACCAGCACGTCCTGGCCCTCGACGTCGCGGAAGTACTCGGCGACGGTGAGGCCCGAGAGGCCGACGCGCAGGCGCGCGCCCGGCGGCTCGTTCATCTGGCCGTAGATGAGCGCCACCGAGTCGAGGACCTTGCTTTCCTTCATCTCGAGGTAGAGGTCGTTGCCCTCGCGGGTACGCTCGCCGACGCCGCAGAAGACCGAACGCCCGCCGTGGCCCTTCTGCACGTTGTTGATCAGCTCCATGATGACGACGGTCTTCCCCACTCCCGCGCCACCGAACAGGCCGATCTTGCCGCCCTTCACGAACGGGGCGATCAGGTCCACGACCTTGATCCCGGTCTCGAAGATCTCGGTCTTGGGCTCGAGGTCGGTGAACTTGGGAGGTGCTCTGTGGATGGGCCACCGCTCCGCATCCGCCGGAATGGGGGCGCCGCCATCCACCGGCTCGCCCAGCACGTTGAGGATGCGCCCCAGCGCGTGCTTGCCGACCGGCACCGTGATCGGGCCGCCGGTGTCCAGGGCACTCATGCCACGCACCACCCCGTCGGTGGAGGTCATCGCGACGGCGCGGACCTGGTTGCGGCCGATATGCTGCTGCACCTCGGCCACCAGGCGAACGCCATCGCCCTCCACCTTGAGCGCGGTGTAGAGCTCCGGGAGCATCTCGGGCTCGAACTCCACGTCGAGGACCGGCCCGATGACCTGAACGACTCTTCCGATGTTCTCTGCCATTTGATCCTCGAATGTCGGGGAGCGGGGAGCGGGGAGCGGTACCTTTCGTGCGGTTCCCAGGTTACGCTCCCCGCTCCCTGCTCCCTAGCCCTTCAACGCTTCTGCTCCACCAACGATCTCGGCCAGCTCCTGCGTGATCTGCGCCTGCCGCGCCCGGTTGTAGGTGCGCCGCAGGATGTCCAGCATCTCGCCCGCGTTGTCGGTCGCGTTCTTCATCGCGGTCCGGCGCGCTCCCTGCTCGGAGGCGGCCGTCTCGACCAGCGCGCGGTAGACCATGTTCTTGACGTACAACGGAAGCAGCGCGCCGAGGATCGCATCGGCGCTCGGCTTCAGGATGTAATACGCGGGACGGGGGGACGGGGGGACGGGGGGACGGGAAGACGACCTCGCCCCCTTCTGTCCCCCGGTCCCCCGGTCCCCCGGTCCCTCCGCCTCCACCGGCAGCACCCTCATCACCGCCGGCGGCGTGGATAGCGCGGACTTGAAGTTGGCATATACCACGTCTACGGACGCGAGCCGCCCCGCCTCGTAGTCAGCCATCAACGGCGCCACCAGCTCCTGGGCGTGCGCGGCGGTCGGCCGGTCGCCGATGTCGATCCGCGCCACCGCGAGCTTGCGGCCGACGAACTGGAAGAACTTGATCCCCTTCTTCCCGACGCCGTGCAGCTCCACCTCGTGGCCCGATTCCTGGAGGTCCGCGATCCGCTGCCGCGCCATCCGGATGAGGTTGGCGTTGAAGGCCCCGGCCAGACCCCGGTTCGAGGTGATGAGGATGACGGCCGCCTGCTTCGGCCCGCCCGCGGCGGGCGGGACCGGCTGCCTGAGAAGGGGAAAGCGCTCGGCGAGTTCCGGGTTCATCAGGTCCGCGATGGCAGCCGCGAGCGCCTGGGCGTACGGCCGCGCCGAAACGACGCGGTCCTGCGCGCGCTTCATCTTGGACGTGGCGACCATCTCCATCGTCCGAGTGATCTTGCGGGTGTTCTCCACCGAGCGGATGCGCCGCTTCAGGGCGCGGGTCTTCGCCATCTACTTGCGCAGCGCCTTGTAGGACTCGATGGCGCTCCGGAGCTGGGCCGCGAGCTCGTCGGAGAGCGTCTTCTTGACGCGGATCTCCTCCGCGATCCCGGGGTGGCTGGCGGCCATGTGCTCGTGGAACCCCGCCTCCCACGCTTTCAGGTCTTCCACCTCGACGTCGTCAACCAAGCCGTTGGTGACGGCGAAGATGACTTGGACCTGCTGGGCGACGTCCATCGGTCGGTACTGGCCCTGCTTCAGGACCTCGACGGTGCGCCGGCCACGCGCCAGCTGGCGCAACGTGGCCTGGTCGAGGTCCGAGCCGAACTGCGCGAACGCCTCCAGCGCACGGAACTGCGCCAGGTCCAGCCGCAACCGCCCCGCCACCCGTCTCATGGCCTTGATCTGAGCGTTGCCGCCCACGCGGGAGACCGAGATGCCGACGTTGATCGCCGGACGCACGTTGGAGTAGAAGAGGTCGGTGTCGAGGAAGATCTGGCCGTCCGTGATCGAGATGACGTTGGTCGGGATGTAGGCCGACACGTCACCCGCCTGGGTCTCGATGATCGGCAGCGCCGTCAGCGAGCCGCCCGGCTTCTTGATCCGCGGGTCCTGCTTGATGAGTTGCGGGTCCTCCGCGATTTTCGCGGCGCGCTCGAGCAGCCGCGAGTGCAGGTAGAAGACGTCGCCGGGGTAGGCCTCGCGGCCCGGCGGCCGGCGGAGCACCAGCGAGAGCTGGCGGTAGGCCGCGGCCTGTTTGGAGAGGTCGTCGTAGACGCACAGCGTCGCGCGACCCTCCTCGTACATGAAGTGCTCGGCCATGGTGCAGCCGGCGTAGGGCGCGATGTACTGTAGCGGTGCCGGGTCAGAGGCCGACGCCACCACCACGATCGTGTACTCCATCGCGCCCTTCTCCTTCAGGCGCTCCACCACCGAGGCCACGGTGGAGTTCTTCTGGCCGATCGCGACGTACACGCAGATGACGTCGCCGCCCTTCTGGTTGATGATCGTGTCGATCGCGATCGCCGTCTTGCCCGTGCCGCGGTCGCCGATGATCAGCTCCCGCTGGCCGCGCCCGATCGGGATCATCGAATCGATCGCCTTGATGCCGGTCTGGAGCGGTTCCTTCACGGGCTGCCGCACCACGATGCCCGGCGCGACCATCTCCACCTTCCGCGACCCCTCCGCCGCGATCGGGCCGCGACCGTCCACCGGCCGCCCCAGCGGGTCCACCACCCGGCCGATCATCGCCTTGCCGACCGGCACCTCGAACACCCGCGCGGTGCGCCGGACCTCGTCGCCTTCCCTCAGCTTGAGGTAGTTGCCGAGGATGACCGCCCCGATGTTGTCCTCTTCGAGGTTCAGCGCCAGACCGGTGATCGACTCCCCCGTCGTGGACGAGCGGAACTCGAGCATCTCGCCGGCCAACGCCTTGGTCAGCCCGTAGACGCGCGCCACGCCGTCCTTCACCTCGAGCACCGTACCCACTTCCTCGAGATCGACGGCGGAGAGATCGGCAGCTTCGATCTCGCGGAGGAGTACGTTCTTCAGTTCACCGGGGCGCAGGGCTGTTTCGTTGGCCATTTAGGTGGAGTTAGTGAGGGTTGAACCGCTTCGGGGAAAGCTTGTAAAAATAGTCACGAATGGGTCGAAAGGTCAAAAGGCAGCTGGTCGCGTCGGGCATCGCGGATCGAACGTCCTTCAGCGCCGGCTCCGCGTCCTGCCGCTCAGGAACGCGGCCAGCACGCCCCGCGGGCCGAGGTCAGGGAGCTCTCTCGCCGTGACGCCGGCGACGCGCCTCGCGGCGCCGGAGAGGTGGCTGGCGGACGCGAAGCCGAGGATGCGCGCCACCCGGCGCACCGAGTAGCCGGGGTTCGCGAGCAAGTCGGCGGCGGTCACCGCCTTCGCGAGATCGATGACCCGCTTGAGGTTGGGCGCGCCCCCCGCGCCGAACTGCCGCGACAGGTGCTCGCGGGAGACGTGAAGGGCGCGGGCCACGTCTATGGTGCGCAGCCGGCCGCCCACCCGCCGCATCACTTCGGCCCAGGCGCGCATCTGGAGCGGATCGGTCAGCCGGAGGAGCCGGGGAGCGTGATCGAGCAGGGCGAGGCGCAGCGCGCTCGCGGTGCGCGGGAGTACGAGCTCTCCCACCACCGGGTCCTCTACGCCCCCGACGATCGGGCTCGCCGCCGCCTCTCCAACGCATGCCGCCAGCAGCTCGCCGTCGTCGGGCCGGAAAGCGGAGTACACGAACCGCGGCACGCGGGGATACGCCGCGCGGAAGCCGGCGAGGGCTTCCCGCCCGCCGGGCAACCGACCGTCCACCACCACCGCATCGACCAGCGAGCCGGCGATGGCACGCTCGAGCTGCGCGGCGCTGCGACAGGTCACCAGCCGAGCCCGGGCGGGCGGGATCGAGCGCCTGAGCCAGCGGCGCGCCTCACCGTTGCCGAGCAGGGTGGGGATGACAGGCGGGCTCATGACGCCGTTAGCTGCGCGACCAGCGCGCCGGCGGCACTCAGCACCTCGCGCGCGTTGGCGTAAGAGATGGTGCGGAGCGCGTCCTCCACGTTGAGCCACCGGCAGGCGGTGATGCCCTCTTCGGCCTGCGGCACCGCGTCGCCGGCCTGGCTCTCGAACAGGAAGAAAGTGCAGGTCTTGTGGATGAGGCGCCCTCGGAACCTGAAGAACCAGTCGATGTCCTGGATAGGGCCGTGCAAGACCAGGCCCGTCAGGGCGGTCTCCTCGGCGATCTCGCGTTCGGCGGCGGAGGCCGCGGCCTCTCCTGCTTCGACGTGTCCCTTGGGAAAGCCCCAGTTGCGGTAGGAATCGCGGATCAGCAGGACGGACGGCCCCTCGGGGCCGCGCCGGAACACGACGCCGCCGGCCGACGTCTCCTCCACGGGCTGAGGGTCCTTCGCCATTAGAAGACCGAGAACGAGAAGTACTTGCGCGGGTTCCGCTGCATGTCATCGAGCATGGAGCGCAGGCTGCGTACCGCCGAGACCGACTCGTGGTACAGCGTGGTGTCGCGCGTCAGACGGCCCAGGGTGCCCTCGCCGCGCTCGAGCCTCGCGAGGATCGAGTCGGTGTGCGACACGATGCTGTCGAACGCGGACTGCTGCCGGGCGGCCGCGCCCGAGAGGTTGCGGAGGTTCGAGGCCACGCCGGCGATGTCGCCGGTGATCGAATCGGTGCGGTTCATGATACGCTGGAGCTGCTCGCGCGAGGTGGCCGAGTCGGCGCGGAGGGTGGCGCGCTGGAGCGCCTGGGCCGAGCGCGAGAGGGCCTGCGTGCCGGTGTCGAGGTTGCTGCCGATGCGGTTCAGCGTCGCCTGCTGGGTGCGGGTGATCTCGGCGAGCTGCCGGGAGAGGCGCGAGAGGTCGATGAACGCGCCGCGCAGCCGCGCCGCAGACGTCGAGTCGAAGGCGTCCTGCACGCGACTCGAGATTAGCGCGATGTCGGAGGCGATGCGGCCGGCCTGCGCGGTGAGCTGTCCCACGTCCGGGAGAGTGGCGCCGGGCCACTTATCCGCGCCCGCCCGCTCCGCGTCGTCGAGTTGGCGCCGTACTTCGGGATCGTCCGGCAGGGCGTCCCGCGAGCTGATGTCCACGGCCCAGTCGCCGAAGAGGGTGGTGGAGCGGATGATCGCGACCGGCCGGGCGGGCAGTTGCGTGCTGCGTTGCACCAGGAACTGGATGTTGACCCAGTTGCTGTCGCCCAGGGAGATGTCGTCCACGCGGCCGATGCGGACGCCGCGCAGCAGCACTGGGTTGCCTTTCTGCAGACCCCCGATGCTGCGGAAGCGCGCCGTGTGCACTACGTCCTTCCGGCCGAAGCTCGAGCGGGAGAGCCAGACCGAGCCTGCGACCACCAGCAGGATGGCGCCGAGCACGACGCTGCCGACGAGCACTTCGTTGGCGCGCTTCATCCCTGCGACTCCTCCACCGCGACTTCCTGCTGCTGACTCAGCGGCTCCGATGCCTCGGCGAAGCGCGCGTCGGCACGGCCCTCGATGAAGCCCCGTACTACGGGGTCGCCCGACGCGCGGATCTCCTCGACGGAGCCCACCGCGCGCACCTTGCCCTGGTACAGCATCGCGATGCGGTCACCCACCCTGAAGGCCGAGCGCATGTCGTGCGTGATCACGATGCTGGTGACGCCCAGCGCCTCGCGGGTGCGCACCATCAGCTCGTCGATCACGGCCGACGTCACGGGATCGAGCCCCGTCGTCGGCTCGTCGTAGAGCATGTACTTGGGCCGGAGCGCGATGGCTCGGGCCAGCCCGACCCGCTTGCGCATCCCACCGGAGAGCTCGGCCGGCATCCGCTGCTCTGCGTCGGGGAGGTCCACGAGGGCGAGGGCCTCGGTTACGCGCGCGGTGATGTCGTCCTCGGTGAGGTCCCTCCGGCGCCGCAAGCCGAAGGCCACGTTGTCGTGGATCGTCATCGAATCGAAGAGCGCCGCGAACTGGAAGACGAAGCCGATCCGCGCGCGCAGCGCGGTGAGGCGGGCGCGGTCGAGCTCCGATACGACATCGCCGTCCACGGACACGCAGCCGGCGTCCGGCTCGAGCAAGCCCACGGCGTGCTTGATCGCCACGCTCTTGCCGGTACCCGAGTAGCCGATGACGACCATCGTCTCGCCGTCGTTCACGGTGAGCGAGAAGCCGGCCAGCACCCGCTTCGGGCCGAACGCCTTGTGGAGGTCGCGGAACTCGATCATGGGTGGCGCAGGAGGGTGACCGCCCAGTAGGCGTCGAGCACCAGGATCATCGCGGCGCTGTAGACGACGGTGCGCGTCGTCGCCTTGCCTACGCCCTCGGCGCCGCCACGGGTGGACAGGCCGAGATAGCAGCCGATGAGGGTGATGACGAAGCCGAACGACGCCGACTTGATCAGGCCGTACTGGATGTCGAACACCTCGAAGTAGGCCGTCAGGCCGCGGTAGAACTCCGCGCTGGTCACGGGGAGCAGCGTGGTGGCGGCCAGCCACCCGGTGAACAGCCCCATGCCCATCGCGAACGCGACCACGACCGGGAACATGAGAGTGCCGGCCAGCACGCGCGGGACCACGAGGTAGGCGAACGGATCGTAGGCCAGCGTCTCGAGCGCGTCCACCTGCTCGGTGACTTTCATGGTGCCGAGTTCCGCGGCCATGGTGGCGCCCACGCGCCCGGCGAGGGCAAGCGCGGTGAGCACCGGGCCGAGCTCCATGATCAGGGTCTTGCCGACCAGCGTCCCCACGAGGTAGAGGGGCACTGTACCGGTGAAGACGTAGGAGGAGAGGAGCGCGAGGACGATCCCCGTGAAGGCCGCGATGAACAAGGAGATGGGCAGGGAGTCCACGCCGATGCGGCGCATCTGGTAGGCGAGGACGCGCCCCCAAGTGCGGGCATCGGGGAGGGCGCGGGCCGAGTCGGCCAGGAAATGACCTAACCGCCCGAAGCCCGCGACCGCTCCGACCGCCTGCCTGCCGATAACCGCCAGCACGGGGCGAAGATACGGCGGAACGGCGGAAGGGCGGAAGGGCGGAACGGAAAACGGCGGTACCGCGGGCCGCACTTTCCGCCGTACCGCCGTTCCGCCGTCGCGGAAGTTTATGCCGCGAAGCTCGCCAGCGCTTTGCCGACGGTGCCCTCGCGGAGCCGCTTGAGGGCCCGGTCCCGAAGCTGGCGGATGCGCTCGCGGGTGACACCGAGCATCCCGCCGATCTCTTCCAGCGTGTGCTCGCGCCCGCCGTCGAGGCCGAAGTACAGGCGCAGCACCTTGGCGTCCCGCGGGGGGAGGGTGGCCAGCGCATTCTCGATCTCCTGGGCCAGGAAGCGATCCATCGCCTGGTCCTCGGTGCTCGGCCCTTCATCGGAGACGAAGCGCTCGATGAGCGAGCGATCGCCGTCGGGGTCCAAGGGCGCGTCGAGACGGACCTCGCCGCTGTTGAGCGCGGCGAGCGACTGCACCACCTCCAGCGAGAGACCGGTGGCCTTGGAGACCTCCTCCGGCGTGGGCTCCCGCCTCAGGGACTGCCTGAGCGCCTCCGCCGTCCGGACGATCTTGGAGAGGTCCGCGGTGCGGTTGAGCGGCACTCGGACCGTGCGGCCCTGACGCGCGAGGGAGGCCAGGATGGCCTGGCGGATCCACCAGACCGCGTACGAGATGAACTTCACGCCCTGGTCGGGATCGAATTTCCGCGCGGCGGTCATGAGGCCGACGTTCCCCTCCCCGATCAGGTCGGTGAGCGGAAGGCCGCGGTTCTGGTATTTCTTGGCCACCGAGATGACGAACCGGAGGTTGCGGCGCACCAGCTCCTGCATGGCGTCGTGGTCGCCGGCGCGCACCTTCTTGGCCAGCTCGATCTCCTCGTGGGGCTTGAGGAGGGGGGTGACGGAGACCTCGTAGAGATACTGGTCGAGGATATCCCGATCCGCCTCACCGGGCCCGAGCGGGAGCAGAGGCTTGCTCGGGCGACGGCGCTTCCGGACCGCGGTCTGCTGTTTCATCTCTTTCCTTTATAGGCAGGGCGCCGGTCCCCCGGGCGCCGGTTGGGCAAGCCGATTTGCCGCGTGATACCCATCACGCGCCCCGATGTTTCCGAGTCAGTCGTTGACTCTCTGGGGCCACCAAAATACGTTTCCGGGCTCCCAGCGGAAGACCCCCCCTGCTCGGGGCTCTGCGGGGAGCCGTGGGGGCGTAGCTCAGTTGGGAGAGCGCTTGAATGGCATTCAAGAGGTCAGGGGTTCGATCCCCCTCGCCTCCACCACGCGGGAATAGCTCAGTTGGTAGAGCACAACCTTGCCAAGGTTGGGGTCGCGGGTTCGAGTCCCGTTTCCCGCTCTGGTAGACCGCGGGCGGTTAGCTCAGTTGGTTAGAGCGCTACGTTGACATCGTAGAGGTCACAAGTTCGAATCTTGTACCGCCCATCGCGCCCATAGCTCAACTGGATAGAGCGTCTGACTACGGATCAGAAGGTTGGGGGTTCGACTCCTCCTGGGCGCATACTGAACACTCGGTTGGGGATTCGAGGGTGGGAGGAACGAAGGCGGCGGTAGAGTTGCAGAGTTGCAGCGGGGTGAAGGGACAAGGGGTCAGGGGCATCGGCGCCCGACCTGACTACTGTCTCCTGTCAGCCGCTGCAACTCTGCAACCCTGCAACCCTGCAACTCCAGTAGTATCGGGGCGTAGCGCAGTCCGGTTAGCGCGCCTGGTTCGGGACCAGGAGGTCGGAGGTTCAAATCCTCTCGCCCCGACTAGTGTTTAGGCGGCAGGCGGTAGGGCCGCTTCCGCCTATCTCCTACCGTCGACCGCCTGCCCGTGATTCAGGTCATTGACACCCCTTGCATTGCGCCAGCATAACGGCCCGCTGAAGCACATCGCCGATGAGTGGGCTCGGCAGGCCGAGGTAACGCCAGGGCGGCCAGCCCGAGCCGTTCCTTGGCAGACAGGGGGAGGCGTATGCCGTTGGCCGGGTCAGCCAGCGTCGCTCGACCCTTCGGCCACGCCGGTCGTGCGCGCCGGCGCGGCCTCGCGATAGCGCTGTGCCTCGTCCTCGGGCTTTTCGGGGTGCAGTGCGTGCAGGATCTCGTCGTCGAGCCCCACCCGCCGGTGACGGTGAGCGGCGTGAGCCCGAACAACGGGCCGCTGGCGGGCGGGACGGCGGTGACGACCACCGGGACGAACTTCCCGACGACGATTGACAGTGTGCGGGTCGGGACGGGGCGGCTGGGGAGTCTGGTGCGAGTGAGCGGCACGCAGCTCACGGGGACCACGCCGGCCAGCAGCACGGCCGGGGCGGTGGATGTCACCGTCTACACCACCAGTGCGGGCAGCGGCAGCTGCACGGGCTGTTTCACGTACAACCCGCCGGTGACGGTGACTCGGACGAGCCTGACAGCGGGCGGCGGTCACACCTGCGGCCTGACGAGCGGCGGGGCGGCCTACTGCTGGGGCGGGAACGGCTCTGGCCAGCTGGGCGACGGCTCGACCACCCAGCGCCCCACGCCGGTGGCCGTGGCGGGCGGGATCACGTTCGCGAGCCTGGCACCGGGCGGCGGTCGCACCTGCGGCGTGACGAGCGGCGGGGCAGGCTACTGCTGGGGCGTCAACTCTGATGGCCAGCTGGGCGACGGCTCGACCACCCAGCGCAGCACGCCGGTGGCCGTGGCGGGCGGACTCACGTTCGCAAGCCTGACAGCGGGCGGCGGTCACACCTGCGGCGTGACGAGCGGCGGGGCAGCCTACTGCTGGGGCGTGAACTTCCAAGGCCAGCTGGGCGACGGCTCGAC
>JAUYOW010000290.1 GCA_030697825.1 Gemmatimonadales bacterium
CTCGAGCCGGGCGGTGCGGGCCGACATGGCCGCGGCGCTCTGGCCGAGCGGCCGGGTGGCCCACGCGCGCGCGGAGTCGTGCGCCGGCTGGAGGGCGCGCACCAGCGCGCTATCCGGGCGCACCGTGGCGAGCGGGATCAGCTCGCCGGTCTTGCGCACGATCTGCCAGCGGCCCGCCCGACGCGCCATGGACAACCGCACGACGGCCACGCTCTGCGCCCAGAACTTCGGCTGCACCACCAGCGTGGTCCCGACCGTGCTGTCGGCGATCTCGCGATGGGTGTGCCCGATGATGGCGACGTCGAGGCCCGGCGACGCCGCGAGCGCCGCCGCGACGTCGTTCTCGGGCGGGACATCGGGGAGGTCGCCGTAGCTCGAGGCGCCGTCGAGACCCGCGTGCGCGACCAGCACGGTGACGTCCGCGCCGTCGGTTCGCAGCTGCCGGATCACCGGCGGGACCGCTTGTGCGACGTCGAGGAAGCGCAGCTGGCCGCGCACCGCCGGGCCGTCCCACACCAGCACTCCGGGAGTGGTGGCGCCCGTGATCCCGATCTGCACGCCGCCGCGCGTCACTATCGTCGAAGTTTCGGCAAGCGGCTGGCCGTTGGCGCGCTGGATGTTGGCGGAGACGTAGAGGAAGCGCGCCGGCACGATGGCACGCGCCATGACGCCCAAGCCGAAGTTGAAGTCGTGATTGCCGAGGGTCGCCGCGTCGTAGCGCATCCGGTTCATGACGTCGATGATCGGGTGCACCGGCTGCGGCGAGATCCGCGCGAAGTACGTGGCGAACGGGTTGCCCTGGATGAGGTCGCCCGCGTCCACCAGCACCACGCGGTCCGGATACCGGCGTCGCAGCGAGTCGATGACGGTGGCCGCGCGCACCAGGCCCAGCGGGGCCTCACGGTCGCGCTCGTAGTCCCAGCTCATCGCTCGGCCGTGGACGTCGGTGGTGGCGACGATGACGATCGTGGTGGTGTCGGCGGCGGCGGAGCGGGCCGCGGGGAGGCGCGCGCCAGGCCGCGGTTGCTGCATGAGCAGAAGGGCGGCCGCCAGCGCGGCGAGAGGGCTCGTCATAGGTGCGCGAAATGTAAGACCGACGTTGCACGTCGCTAGTGGTCCCTGTCATACTGTGGGCCATGCGAATCCCCACCCGGTCCGTTCTCGGGCGCGCCGCCGGCGCGGTCCTCCTCCTCGCGGCTGCGGGACACCGGGCCTTTGCCCAGACCCCTACAGTGCACATCGTGGGCCGGGTCCAGACCCAGTTCTCGGCGGTGACCGGCGATTCGACGTCGAGCTTCAACCCCAACGGCGTCGTGGCTTCGGGATTCGAGGTCCGCCGGCTGCGCCTCGACGCCAACGTCGAGATCGGCGAGAACGTCAGCCTGGTGATGCAACCGGCGTTCGAGATGGGCGCCCTCAGGATGAGGGACGCCTACGTGCGGGTGCGCGTGGCGCACCGCGCGGGCTCGGCGGTCGCGCTGATGATGGGGCAGTTCAAGAAGCCGTTCAATCGCTACGAGCTGAACTCGTCGAACAACCTCCCCTCCATCGAGCGCGGCGCTCGGCTCCGGGGCCTCGCGGAGGTCGCGGCCCAGAACAACCTCCTCCTCTCCGACGGCTACATCGCGCAGGACCTCGGCGCGGCGCTGGACGGCAGCTTCCTCGAGGGCCGCGTCACGGCGCGGCTCGGGGTGTTCAACGGCGCGGGGGAGAGCGCCGCCGAGGTGAACAACGCCAAGACAGTCGGAGTGCGCGCCACGGCGACCGTGCTGCGCACCGCGGACGGCCATCCGCAGCTCAACGTCGGCGCCGCGTTCCTCACGCGGGACCGTGCGGTCACGACGACCGCCACCGGCACGGCGTTCTCACCCGATTCGTCCCACCGCGCCAGCGCGGCCGGTCTCGACGCCGAGTGGGGCGGCTTCCGGCCCGGCCTCCACTTCATCCTCGACCTCGCGAGCGGGGACCACCTCGACGACCCCGCATTCCGATACGACGCCGGACGAAACGAGGGCAACCTGCGGCCTAACGCCCCGGACAGCGCGTTCTCGACCTTCCGGTCCGTACAGATCGTCGGCGCCTGGCGCGTCCAACTCGCCGCCCCCGCCGGTACGCGCCTGGTCAAGATCATCGAGCCGGCGCTCAGGGTGGACCTGACGGACCCCGACGCCGACCGTGACGATGACGCTGGGATGCTGGTCACCGCTGTCCTCAACCTCTATTTCACCCCGACGACGGTGATGCGGGCCGGCCTCGACTGGTACCGATACCGCGACGCCGCGGGGGCGAGCCGGTCGATCCGGGCCTTCCGGCTGGCCTGGCAGGCCAGCTTCTAGCCGGCATGAGGCGGGCGCGGTGAGCGACGAGCGCATCCTTGTCGTGGATGACGAGAAGGACATCACGGCACTGGTCGCGTACCATCTCGCCAAGGCCGGCTACCGCGTCGTCACCGCAGGGACCGGCCCCGCGGCCCTGGAGGCCGCACAACAGGACCCACCCGACCTGGTCGTCCTCGACATCATGCTACCGGGGCGCAGCGGCTATGAGGTTCTCGAGGAGCTACGCCGCCGCGAAGAGACGCGGGACGTCGGCGTGATCCTGCTGACCGCGCGCAAGGACGAGGCCGACCGCATCAGGGGCCTCGCGGGAGGAGCTGACGACTACCTCACCAAGCCGTTCAGCCCTGAGGAGCTGGTGCTGCGCGTGGGCGCGGTGCTGCGTCGCCTGCGCGCGCCCGCCGGAACCGGCACCGGAGCGGTGCTCAGGGTAGGTTCGATCGCGATCGATCGCGCGGCGCACACCGTCGCCGTTGAAGGTGAATCGGTCGATCTCACTCCGATCGAGTACCGTCTGCTCCTCCTGCTCGCCGAGCGGCGCGGGCGAGCACAGAGCCGGCCGCAGCTCCTCGAGTCGGTGTGGGATGCACAGGCCGACATCCAGACGCGCACGGTGGACATGCACGTGCAGCGGCTCCGCGCGAAGCTCGGTGCCGCCGGTACGATGCTCGAAACCGTCCGCGGATTCGGCTACCGTCTCCCCTCAGCAAAGGACGCGCCGGACCGGTGACGCTTACGCGCAAGTTGCTTCTTTCCTACCTGGCGCTGGTCGGAGTGACCGCCCTCACGCTCGTCGTCGCGGCGGACCGCCTGCTCCGCGCCCGGCTCAGCAGCGAGGCCGCCGTCGAGCTGGAGCGCGAAGCGCGCTTCCTCGGTGCCGCGGCGCGCGGGCGCAGCGGCGCCGAACTCGATTCGACCGTGCGCTCGCTCGGTCGGGCGACGGACCGCCGACTGACGATCGTCGACGCAAACGGCGTCGTGATCGTGGACTCCGATTTTCGTCGCGACGAAGTGGCCTCGCTCGAGAACCACGCCGATCGGCCCGAGGTGCGCGCCGCACATGCCGGCCGTACCGGCATGGACCTGCGGCGCAGCGCATCGACCGGCCGCTGGGAGCTGAAGGTCGCGGTGCCGATCGGCAACGGGGCGGTAGTGCGGGTGTCATCGCCGCTCCCCCAGGTGGACGCGCTGGTGGCGGACGCGCAGGGCGCGGTGCTGCTCGGCGCCGTGATTGCCGCCGGCGTCGCCGCGCTGCTGGCGCTCGGTTTCGCCGGGGACGTAGCGCGCCCGCTCGTCCGGTTGCGCGACGCGGCGCAAGCCATAGCGGGGGGCGAGAGCCCGGCGCTCGACCTCCGCGGCCGTGACGAAGTCGGAGACCTGGCACGCGCGCTTCGCACCGTGGACGAGCGCCTGAGCGCACGGCTACGGGAGCTGGAGCACGAGCGGTCCGAGATGGCAGCGCTCATCGCGTCGATGGTCGAGGGTGTGGTCGCGTGCGACGCGTTGGGTGCCGTGACCACGCTCAATCCTGCCGCGCGGCTCCTGCTCGGCCTCGGATCGGACGACCGACCCGCGTCCGTGCGCGAGTTGTTCCGGCAACGCGCCGCGCGCGAGGCCGTGGACGCGACGCTCGCTGGCGGTGCCACGGCAGGCCTCGAGGTCGAGCACGAGAACCGCACCATTCTGCTTTCGGGCCAGGCGCTTCCCGGGGGGGGAGCCGTGTTCGCGCTCCACGACGTCAGCGACCTCAAGCGCCTCGAGACGGTCCGACGCGACTTCGTGGCCAACGTCTCGCACGAGCTCAAGACACCGCTCACCGTGGTACGCGGGTACGCGGAAACCCTGCTCAAGGACGACCCCCCTTCGGACATCCGGCGGGGCTTCCTCGATACGATGCTCACCCACTCCCGTCGAATGCAGCGGCTCATCGACGACCTGCTCGACCTCTCGCGCATCGAGTCGGGTGCGTGGCGGCCCGAGCCCGCGGCCATACCGCTGTCGGCAGCCGTCGCCGACGCCTGGCGATCGCTGCGGGACCGACCCGGGGCGGGAACGCTCGCGTTCACGACCCAGGTCGATCCCAACTCCGCGGCGCTCCAGGTAGATCCCGGGGCGCTGCAACAGATCCTGCTCAACGTCCTCGACAACGCGGTGCGCCACACGCCGGCCGGCGGGCGCATCGCGGTGCGGGCGCGACGCGACGGGCCGGACGTGCGCCTTGACATCTCCGACACCGGCGCCGGCATCCCGGCCGAGCATCTGCCCCGCATCTTCGAGCGCTTCTACCGCGCCGACCCCGCTCGGGACCGCGAACGGGGCGGCACCGGCCTCGGCCTTGCCATCGTCAAGCACCTCGTCGAGGCGCATGGCGGGCACGTCGAGGCCGAGAGCACCGTCGGTACCGGCACGACGATTCGGATGCGCCTCCCCGCCGCCTAGTCGCTCTTTACCGAATCGTTACACGACCACGGCTTCGGCGTGACACGCCGGAGCGAGGTTCTCTCCGTGTCGAGCGACCCCTCTCACGGAGCAGACTGCATGCGCATTGCTGGAGTCCGCGCCATGGCCCGAGTCCTGGCCATCGCAACCTCGGCCGCCTTCGCCACCGGTGCGGCGGCCCAGACCCCCAACATCCGCGTCGCGGGCCGGGTCCAGACCCAGTTCGCCACGGCCTCCGGCGATTCGACCGGCAGCTTCAACCCGAGCGCCGTCGTGAGCTCGTCCTACGAGATCCGGCGGCTCCGTATCCAGGCCGACGTCCGCCTTGGCGACAACATCAACATGGTGCTCCAGCCCTCGTTCGAGATGGGCGCGCTGCGGATGCGCGACGCCTACCTCCGCGTCGTACTGTGGCACAACCCCACGTCGGGGTTCGGCCTCACCATGGGCCAGGAAAAGAAGCCGTTCAACCGCTACGAGCTGACCAGCTCCAACAATCTGCTTTCCATCGAGCGAGGCGCCCGCTTCCGCGGATTCAGCGGCGTGGCGGCACAGAACAACCTCCTCGAAGAGAACGGTTACCTCGCCCACGACCTGGGCGCGAGCGCGGACTTCACCACCTGGCAGAACCGCTTCACGGTCAAGGCCGGCCTATACAACGGCTCCGGCGAGAGCAGCAACGACGTCAACAACGCCAAGACCTTCGGAGCGCGCGCCACGGCGACGGTGATCGCCGACGAGGAGGCCCGACCGGTGCTGCGCCTGGGCGCCGCGGTCGTCTCCCGCGACCGAAGCGTCACCACGACGGCGACCAGCACCACCTTCTCGCCCGACTCCTCGCGCCGGACCTCGGCCATCGGTCTCGACGCCGAGTGGGGCGACTTCCGGCCCGGGCTGCACGTCATCGCCGACTTCGCGTCGGGCAAGACGTTGCGCAGCGGCACCGACTGCCTGAACGGCACGACCGCAATCTCCTGCCGGGTCGACGTCGGCAGGAACACCGCGAATCTTCGTCCCAACACACCGGACTCGGCTTTGGCGACGTTCCGGTCGTTCCAGGTCGTCGGCGGTTGGCGCTGGCAGCCGGACGACCCGAACGGCACGCGACTCGTCAAGATCATCGAGCCCGCGCTGCGCCTGGACTACACCGACCCCAACACGAGCCGTGACGACGACCATGGCATGCTGATCACGCCGGTGCTCAACGTCTATTTCGCGCAGACCATGGTGCTGCGGGCCGGCCTCGACCTGTACCGGTACAAGGACGCGGCGGGCGCGAGCCGATCCTTCCACGCGTTCCGCCTGTCCTGGCAAGCCAACTTCTAGGAGCATGCTGATGAGAAAGACCGCGATCGTCCTCCTCGCCGCCGGTCTCAGCGCCGGCCCGCTGCCGGCGCAGAGCGACATCCGCCTAACGGGCGCCGGCGCGACGTTCCCGTACCCGATCTACTCGAAGTGGGTATTGGAATACACGCGCACCCGCCCGAACGTCGAGATCAACTACCAGTCCATCGGCTCCGGCGGAGGCATCCGGCAGTTCACCGACCGCACGGTGGACTTCGGCGCCACCGATGGGCCGATGACCGACTCACAGATCACGGCCGCGCGCGGGAATGTGCTGCACGTCCCGACGGTGCTCGGCGCCGTGGTGCCGATCTACAGCGTCCCGGGCTTGACCCAGCAGCTCCGCTTCACCCCGGAGATCCTGGCCGCGATCTTCCTCGGTCAGATCACCAACTGGAACGACAGCCGGATCGCCGCAGCCAACCCCGGCGTCACCCTGCCGGACCGCGACGTGCTCGTGGTGCACCGCTCGGACGGCTCCGGCACTACGTACGTGTGGACGGACTACCTGGCCAAGGTGAGCCCCGAGTGGGCCCGGCGGGTCGGCAAGGGCACCGCGGTGAGCTGGCCCGTCGGACTCGGCGGCCAGGGCAATCCCGGCGTCGCCAACACGGTTCAGCGCACGCCCGGCGCGATCGGCTACGTGGAGCTGGTCTACGCACTCCAGAACCGCATCGCATACGGGCTGGTGCGAAACCGCGCCGGCGCCTTCGTGAACGCGACACTGGCATCGACAACCGCCGCCGCGGCGGCCGCCGTGGCGGCGCTTGGTGAGGACACCGATTTCCGCGTTTCGATCACCGACCCCGTGGGAGCGGACGCCTACCCGATCGCCTCGTTCACCTGGATCTTGCTCCCGCGCGAGATGAGCGACGCCGTGAAGGCCCGCACCCTGCTCGAGTGGCTCTGGTGGTGTACCCACGACGCCCAGCGCTTCACCACCGACCTGGGCTACGCCCCGCTCCCCGAGCGCGTCGTCCGTCTGCTCGAGGCACGTCTCAAGTCGGTGACCGTGCAGGGCCGGCCGGTCCTGGCAGCCAACTACGGCCAGGAGAGCCCGCGTCGCCGAAGCTGAACCCGTGACCATATCGCCGGTCGTTCTTCACGAGACCACCGCTCCTCGGCTCTCCGCCGACGAGCGGTGGAGTGCGCTTCGGACCGTGAGCCGCGCGGACCTGTTCTACCGCATCGTGCTCACCGTCCTGGCGCTGTCGCTGCCTTTGCTCCTCCTCACCATCTCGGGGGAGCTGCTGGTTGGCGCGTGGCCGGCCATCCGCCGTTTTGGTTTCGGCTTCTTCGCCCGCAGCGCCTGGGACCCCGTGGCCGGCGACTTCGGCGCGCTCCCGCTCATCGTAGGAACGCTGTACTCCTCGCTCGTCGCGATAGTGATCGCCGTGCCGCTCGCGCTCGGCGTCTCGATCTTCCTCACCGAGTTCGCGCCGCGCCGGCTGCGGCGTCCCGTCGCGACCCTCGTCGAGCTGCTCGCGACGATCCCGAGCGTTATCTACGGGTTGTGGGGGATCTTCGTGCTCATCCCGCTGCTTAGGGACGTGGTCTGGCCGGTGGTGCGTCCCATCGTCGGGTGGATGCCGATGTTCAGGGGAACCTTCTACGGCCCCTCCGTGCTCGCCGGCGGCGTCATCCTCGCCATCATGATCCTCCCCTACATCGCCGCCGTCTCGCGCGAGGTGCTGCTCGCGGTCCCCCCGGCGCAGCGCGAGGCCGCGCTCGCCCTCGGCGCCACCAGGTGGGAAGCGGTGTGGACGGTGATCCTGCCGTACGGCCGCGCCGGGATCCTCGGCGCCGTGATCCTCGGCCTGGGGCGCGCGCTGGGCGAGACGATGGCGGTCACCATGCTGATCGGAAACACCCACGAGATCTCCGTCTCGCTGGTGCAGCCCGGGTACACCATCGCCTCCGCGATCGCCAACGAGTTCGCCGAGGCGGTGAGCCAACTGCACCTCGCCGCGCTGTTCTATGTCGGGCTCGTGCTATTCCTCATAACCGTGATCGTGAACGCCCTGGCGCGCGTTCTCATCTGGCGCGTCGCGCGCGGGTCCGCGGCCGGAAGCTCGGCGGTCTGATGTCGTCGCGCACCGCCCGCCGCATCGTCGGAGCCGCGATGACCGGCGCCACCTACGGCGCCGCCGCGCTCGCCCTACTGCCGCTCGCCGCGATACTCGCGATGCTCCTGCTCAAGGGCGCCGGCTCGCTCGACTGGAACTTCTTCACCAAGTCGAGTGTCCCGCTGGGCGAGGACGGCGGCGGTTTCGCGCACGCCATCGCCGGCACGATGCTCATCGTCGGGGTGGCCTGCGCCATCGGCATCCCGGTGGGGGTGGGCGCGGGCATCTTCCTCGCGGAGTTCGGGAACGGGCTCCTCGGCTGGCTGGTGCGCTTCGTGGCAGATACGTTGAACGGCACTCCTTCGATCGTCATCGGCATCTTCGCGTGGACCTGGATCGTTCGACCTACCGGCCGCTTCTCGGGCCTCGCGGGCGCGGCAGCGCTGGCCTGCATCCTCGTGCCGATCATCGCGCGTACCACGGAGGAGATGGTCCGCCTGGTGCCGAACTCGCTGCGCGAGGCCGCGCTCGCCCTGGGCTACCCGCGCTGGCGCACCTCGCTCCAGGTGGTGGTCCGCACCGCGGGAACGGGCATCGTCACCGGCTGCCTGGTCGCCCTGGCGCGGGTGGCCGGCGAGACGGCGCCGCTCCTGTTCACCGCGCTCGGCAACCAGTTCTTCTCCACCAACCTCCTGGGCGCGATGGCGGCGCTGCCGCTCCAGGTGTACGCGTACGCGGTGGGCCCGTACGAGGAGTGGCACCGGCAGGCGTGGGCCGGGGCGCTGGTCCTCATCCTGCTGGTGTTGATCATCGGAACCGCGGCCCGCATCGTGACCGGGGGAAGACGTGCCGGTGGTTGACCGCATGGCTGCCGTGGGCCTGACCGCCTGGTACGGCGGGACATCCGCCATCCGGGACGTGACGCTGAGCGTCCGCGCCAACACCGTGACTGCCCTGATCGGCCCTTCCGGATGCGGCAAGTCCACCTTCCTGCGCTCGCTCAACCGCATGCACGAGCTGGTGCCGGATGCGCGCGTCGCGGGCCGCGTCCTCCTCGACGGCCACGACATCTACGCCCCCGGCGTCAACCCCATCCAGGTACGCCGCAGCATCGGCATGGTCTTCCAGAAGCCGACGCCGTTCCCGACGATGTCCGTCGCGGAAAACGTGGCCGCCGGTCTCAGGGTAGGTCCGAAGCTCGGTCGCGCCGAGCGCGAAGCGATCGTCGAGCGCGCCCTGCGCCGGGCCGCGCTCTGGGACGAGGTGAAGGACCGCCTGCACCATTCCGCACTGGATCTGTCGGGCGGGCAGCAGCAGCGCCTCTGCGTCGCCCGCACCCTCGCGCCGGAGCCGGAGGTCCTGCTGCTCGACGAGCCCACGGCCTCGCTCGATCCGGTCGGCACCGCGCGCATCGAGGAGCTGGTCCGCGAACTCAAGTGCGACTTCACCGTGATCATCGTGACGCACAACCTCCAGCAGGCCGCGCGGGTCTCCGACGTGACCGCCTTCTTCTACCTCGGAGACCTGGTCGAGGTCGGGCCTACTACCCAGATCTTCACGGCGCCCGCTCGCGCGCAGACCGAGGCGTACGTGACCGGACGGTTCGGATGAGCGCCGTCGCTCCCGCCGTGCTCGAAGCGAGCGTCGTCGGCGCCGGCCCCGCGCTCCGGGCGGAGCGGTATTCCTTCTGGTACGGCCCGAGCCAGGCGTTGTTCGAGGTCTCGCTCGACGTCGCCCGCCACACCGTCACCGCCCTCATCGGCCCGTCCGGTTGCGGGAAGTCGACCTTCCTGCGGTCCGTGAACCGGCTCCAGGAGCTGCTGCCGAACACGCAGCACACCGGCGAGATCCTTTTCGACGGAGGATCGGTCTTCCGCCGCGGCGTGGATCCCGTCGAGCTCCGACGGCGAATCGGCATGGTGTTCCAGCGCCCGAACCCGTTCCCGAAAAGCGTCTTCGACAACGTGGCCTACGGGCCCCGCGTGAGCGGAGCAGCCTCGGAGCGGGACATGCCCGGCATCGTCGAGCGCTCGCTCCGCCGCGCCGCGCTCTGGGATGAGGTGAAGGACCGGCTCGACGACCCGGGCACGTCGCTGTCCGGCGGGCAGCAGCAGCGCCTGTGCATCGCGCGCGCCCTTGCCAACGAGCCCGAGATGTTGCTCATGGACGAACCCTGCTCGGCCCTCGATCCGATCGCCACCATGCGCATCGAGGAGCTGATCGTCGAGCTGAAACGCGAAGTCACCATAGTCATCGTCACCCACAACATGCAGCAGGCGGCGCGCGTGTCCGACGACACCGGATTCTTCTATCTCGGCCGGCTCGTCGAGTTCGGGCCCACCGAGCGGATCTTCACCAGTCCGGCGGACGAGCGCACCGAGGCCTACATCACAGGGAGATTCGGATGAGCGAAGGACCGGTGCGGCACTTCCACGAAGAGCTCGCGATCCTCAAGCAGCGGCTGATCGCCCTGTCGAGCGAGGCGGAGGAAGCCGTGGGAAACGCGGTCGCAGCGCTGTTGAAGCGCGACCGGCAGATGGCGCAGGCGGTAATCCGCGGCGACCGCATCATCAACACCCAGGAAAGCAGCATCGAGGAGCAGGCGTTCCAGTTGATCGCGCTCCACCAGCCGATGGCCCGCGATCTCCGACTTATCTTTTCCGCGATCAGGATCGTGCACAACCTCGAGCGGGTCGGCGACCACGCGGTCAACATCGCGCAGTCGGCAGAGCGGCTGCTCGAGTACCCGCACATCATCCCTGAGCCGGAAATCGTCGAGATGGCCCGGCAGTCGCGCCAGATGCTCGGGGACTCCCTTTCGGCCTTCGTTCGGGGGGACGGCCCGCTCGCCCGGGAGGTCTGCCGCCGCGACGATGCCGTGGACTCCCTCAACGACTCCGTCTTCCGGATCCTCCTCACCCACATGATGGAGGACCAGCGGAGCATCGGGCCTTGCATGGAGCTGCTCCTGGTGAGCCGGAACCTGGAACGCGTGGCCGACCTCGCCACGAACATCGCCGAGGATGTAGTATTCGTAGCTGAAGGAAAGACCATCAAACACCACGCCGAAGACGAGTTCCAGTCAGGGTCCGATGGGCATTCGGGAGGCACATAAGTACCCGGGCCGCTTGATCGTCGTCGAAGGCATCGACGGCTCGGGGAAGTCCACCCAGCTCTCGCTCCTCCAGACGTTCCTGCTGTCGGAGGGGTACGACGTGTCGTTCACCGAGTGGAACTCGAGCCCGCTCGTGAAGGACACGACCAAGCGCGGGAAGAAGAAGAATCTCTTTTCGCCCACGACCTTCTCGCTCATCCACGCCACCGACTTCGCCGACCGCCACGAGCGCTCCATCCTGCCGCCGCTCCAGTCCGGCCTGGTGGTGCTCGCGGACCGCTGGGCGTACACCGCTTTCGCGCGCGACTACGTGCGCGGCTGCGACCCCGAGTGGCTCCGCAACCTGTATGAGTTCGCGACCCGGCCCGACCTCTCGCTCTACTTCCGGGTGGACATCGACACGTCGGTCGCGCGCATCACCGGCGGCCGCATCCAGCCCAGGTACCACGAGGCCGGCATGGACCTCGGCCTCTCGCCCGATCCCATCACCAGCTTCCGGCTCTTCCAGAGCAAGGTGCTCGAGGTCTACGAGGGCGTGGCCAAGGAGTTCGAGCTGACGGTCATCGACGGCTCGCGATCGGTCGTGGAGCAGCAGCGCGAGGCGCGGCGCCTCGTAAAGCCGCTTCTCAAGGGCCTTCGGCGCACCGGACTCACCCGCCCGGTCCTGGCGGCGCGCTGATGGAGACCCGCTTCTACGGCAGCGGGCTCGGCAGGCTCGAGGTCGGGGCGCTCCCAGGGCACCTCATCGTGATCGAGGGCGCCGACGGCGTCGGCCGCTCCACGCACATCGAACTGCTCCAGGGCTGGCTCGAGGGCCATGGCTTCGCCGTCGCCTCCACCGGGCTGAAGCGCTCAGCGCTCACGCGCCGCGGCATCGTGTCGGCCAAGCAAGGGCACTCCTTCGACCGCACGACGATGTCCCTCTTCTACGCCACCGACGTCGCCGACCGGATCGAGCACGAGGTCATCCCGGCGCTGCGCTCCGGCTTCGTCGTGCTGTCCGACCGCTACGTCTTCACCACCATGGCGCGCGGGCTGGTCCGCGGCCTCCATCGCGAGTGGCTCGACAAGCTGTACGGCTTCGCGCTGGTCCCGGAGCGGGTCCTGTTCCTCCGCCTCGACCCCGACGAGCTGATCCGCCGCACCCTGCGCCGCGGCGCCGAGCTGGACTACTGGGAATCCGGCCGAGACATCGGCCTCGCGCCGGACCTCTACTCGTCGTTCCGCCAGTACCAGTCGCTGATTCTCCAGGAGTTCGACCGGATGGCGGAGACGTACTGCTTCACGACGATCGACGCCTCGCGCTCGGTCGAGGAAGTGCAGTCCGACCTCCGCCGCGAGCTGGCGGGGCTCCTTGATCCCACGCTTCTCGCGCCGATGGGCGATGCCACCGACTGAGCGTTTCGCGGCGATAGACGTCGGATCCAACTCGATCCGCTGCCTGATCGCCGAGCGCGGCGACGACGGCCACCTCCACGTCATAGACGACCTCAAGGACCAGCCGCGCCTGGCGCGCGGCCTCGCGGCCACCGGCCGCCTCTCTGATGAGGCGATCGAGCGGGCCATCGAAGCCCTGGGCCGAATGAAGCAGGCGGCCGAGCGGCGGGGCGCGACGCGGGTCGCCCTGGTAGCGACCTCGGCCGTCCGCGACGCTTCGAACGGCGCCGACTTCGCCGAGCGGGTGAAGCGCGAGATCGGCATCCCCCTCGAGGTCATCGACGGCGAGACCGAGGCTCGCCTCGCGTTCCTGTCGGTGCGCGAGCACTTCGCCATCGTCCGGGGACGCACCATCGTGGCGGACATCGGCGGCGGGAGCCTGGAGCTGGTACTGGCCGTGGGTGGCATGGTGGAGCACGTCGTCTCACTCCCCTTTGGCGCGGTGCGGATGACGGAGCAGTACCTCTCGGATCACCGGCCGACCGAAGCCGCGGTGCGCCGGCTCAGGAGCGCGGTCCGCCGGCGCCTGCGCCGCGCGCTCGTGGCGCGCGAGTGGAACGGCGCGAAGCTCTACGGCTCCGGCGGGACGTTCACCAACGCGGCCCGGGTCGCGGCATTCCGCGATCAGGGAAGCGAGCCGACGGGAGGCGTCCACGGCGGCACGCTCTCGCTCGCGGAGCTGCAACGGATCCTCGAGTGGCTGAGCACGCTCTCTCTCGAGGAACGCCTCAAGGTTGGCGGCCTCAACCCCGAGCGCGCCGACATCATCGTCGCTGGACTCGCGGTGGCGGCCGAAGTCCTCGAGCGGTTCGACGCGCGCGGCGTGACCGTCTCGGCGTTCGGGCTGCGCGAAGGGTTGCTGCTGCACCTCGCCACGCCGACCGACGAGCAGCAGCCCAGCCGCGCCAAGGCGCTGCGCCGCTTCGCCGACCGCTGCCGCACCGACCGGCGTCACGTGGAGCAGGTGCTTCGGCTCTCCAAGCGGCTATTCGACACCCTGGGCAAGCACCTGGGCTGCGTGCCGGCGGACTGGGAGCTGCTGGAGGCGGCGGCGCTGCTCCACGACGTCGGGCAGTTGGTCTCGTACCAGAGCCATCACAAGCACAGCTACCACCTCATCGCGCACGCCGAGTCGCTGCCGTTCTCGCCGAGGGACCGGATGCTGGTGGCGGTGATCAGCCGCTACCACCGCAGCCGCCCACCGACCAAGAAGCATCCCGAGTTTGCGGTGCTGGAGCCCGAGGAGCGTGCCCGGGTGCGCCGGATCGTGGCGCTGCTGCGCGTCGCGGACGGGCTGGACCGCGGGCACGTGGCGGCGGTCGAAGCGATGAAGATCCGGGTGATGCCTGGAAGACTGCTGATTGACGTGGTGCCGCGCCTCGCCACGACCGACCTCAAGCTCGAGCTTTGGGGCGCGAAGAGGAAAGCGGACTTGCTGGAGAAGTTGTTGGAGAAGGAAGTGGTGGTGCGCGCCGCGGCGGTCGCGGAGACCAAGAAAGCGGCGAGCTAGCGGCGCATCGCCGTTGGGGAGGGCCGGCGTCAGTACGGCTGCCCACCCCCCCCTGCCGGCGCACACGTCCCGCTGGTGCACGACGCCCCGTGCGCGTGCGGCTGCTTCAGCAGCTCGGCCAGCGGCAAGGGCCCCGGCCCGAGACACGTCACGAACCCCACCCCGCTCGACGTCCCGATCCGGCTCGCACCGGCGGCGATCATCGCCAGGGCGGTCGCGCAGTCCCGCACCCCGCCCGACGCCTTCACGCCCAGATCGTCACCCACCACCAGCCGCATCAGCCGGACCGCTTCGGTCGTGGCGCCGCCCGAGGCGTGGAAGCCGGTGGAGGTCTTGACGAAGTGCGCGCCGGCCTCCTTCGCGATCGCGGAGGCCTTCACGATCTCCTCGCTCGTCAAAGCTGAGCTTTCGATTATCACTTTGACGATGGCGCGCCGCGACGCTTCCACGACCGCCCGGATGTCGTCCTCGACGTAGGCCCACTCACCGCCCTTCGCGCGGCCCAGCGCGATCACCATGTCCACCTCGCCCGCGCCGCCGGCCACGGCCTCAGCCGCCTCAGCCGCCTTGGCTCGCGACGTGGTGGCGCCGAGCGGGAACCCGCACACCGTGGCGACCGCGACCTCGGCGCCTTCCAGCTCCTTCGCGCAGAGCTCGACCCACCCTGCGTTCACGCACACCGCCGCGAACCGGTGCTGCCGCGCCTCCCCGCACAGCTTCACGACTTCCTTGCGGGTCGCCTCGGCCTTGAGCAGCGTGTGGTCCACGAAGTCCGCCACCCGGCGCGCGCCCTTCGCCGGTGACCACGCCGCCTTCATCACGTTCGGCCCGCGCCAGGAGATGTCCGTGATGGCGACCGCCGCGGGTTGCGTCGCCGGCGCCAGGGCCAGCGCCAACGCCCCCCTGCTCACTGCCTCCTGCCGACCACTGCGCGTCGGCGCGTCTGCGCGTCTACCGCCGACTGCCTTCCTGCCCGACTGAATCCGGGCTACGATCTCATCCGCCAGCGCATTGAGCTCAGCCTCGGTCACAGGACCTGCCTCCCGCGTATGTCCACTCGATCCAGCACGCCCACTATCACCGCCTGCACGGGTATCCATTGATCGTCGAAGATCTTCCGCGCCGACGAACCCTCCTGCACCACGAGCACCTTGTCACCCACGCCCGCGTCCACCACGTCGAGGCAGATGACTTCCGTGCCCTCAGGCTTCAGGTCGAGGGAAAGCCGCCGCACCAGCAGCAGCTTCTTCCCTTCGAGCCGTTCATTCTTGTGCGTGGAAACAACATCGCCGACCACGGTGCCAAGGTACACTCAGCCTCCAAGAGGGGAGCGGTTCCTGGGGGAGCGGTACCCTGGGGTGCGCCACCGCTGGTACCGCTCCCCGCTCCCCGCTCCCCGTTCACTCCCCATGAATGTCCAACCTGTCAACCTTACCCACCACCGCGGCGTCAACAGCGACGTCGAGCTTCCACAAAGCAATCGATGCCTCTCGCGCCGTGATGTAGTAGCACAGCTCGCCCGGGCCCAGCCCGAACGTGTCGGCCGCGACCACCGGCCCGCCGCGTTCCTTGCCAGAAGCATCCACCGGCTGGAGCCACTGCAACGGAATCCCTTGCAGCGTGTCCTGCTTCGCGGTGGAGACCACGCGGCCGATGATCCTGGCGAGGTACATGTCAGCGGGCACAGGGGCACAGGCGCACAGGCGCACAGGCGGCGTCCCTTCCGTGCCGCTGTGCCCCTGTGCCCCTGTGCCCGCTGATCACCGCCACCCCATCCGCTGCGGCCGCCACTTGTGCACCTGCCGAGCCGCCACGTAGTCCGGCCGCGCGAACAGCTTGATCAGCGCCGCCCCGACCACGAACCCGCCGAGGTGCGCCCCGAACGCCACGCCACCCCCGTCGCCGGCACCCAGCGTGCCCAGCAGCTGCAGCAGCATCCAGTAGCCGAGCATGACCCACGCCGGCAACGCGATAGTGGTGAGGAAAAAGCCGATCGGCACCAGGGTGAAGACACGAACCCTGGGATAGAGGACAACGTATGCCCCCATGATGCCGCTGATCGCACCCGACGCCCCGACCATCGGCACGACCGATCCTGGACCCAACCCGACCTGCATCGCCGCCGCGCCGATCCCGGAGAGCAGATAGAACAGGGCGAAGCGCGGCCGCCCCATCGAGTCCTCGACGTTGTTCCCGAAGATCCAGAAGAACCACATGTTGCCGAGCAAGTGCATCCACGACCCGTGCAGGAACATCGACGTGAAGACATGACTCAACTGCCGCCCCGGACCGACCCTACAGAATACCCCTCGGCCCATCTCGAAGCTGGCGCCTGGCTCGGCGATCAGAGTCAACTCCCCGGGGATCAGCCCCAAGTCGCAGACCGACTTCACGAGCGGCGAGCCCGCGCCCGCCCCCTGCACCAGTACCCAGGCGAGTACGTTGAGTCCGATGATAACGAAGGTGATGACCGGCGTCCGCTCGGTCTTGTTCTCGTCGCGGTAAGGAAACACCTGCCCAACCTAACCCGCCAACCGGGCCTGTCAACGAACAGCAGCTGTCGTTCTGGCAGATTTTGGCAGGGTTAGGTGCGGCATACGGCTTGCTCCGCGACGCTCTTGGGGATTACCGCATCCATTACCCTAGCGTTCGGAGCTTCGACATGGCGGAGAAGATCATCGGTATCGACCTCGGCACGACGAACTCGGTGGTCGCTGTGATGGAAGGCGGCGATCCGGTCGTCATTCCGAACGCGGAGGGCGGCCGCACCACGCCCTCGGTCGTGGCCTTCACGAAGGACGGCGAGCGGCTGGTGGGCCAGGTTGCCAAACGCCAGGCCGTCACCAACCCGCTCAACACCATCTTCTCGATCAAGCGCTTCATGGGCCGCCGCACCGGCGAGGTCACGGAAGAGATGAAGCGCATCCCCTACAAGGTGCGCGCCGGTCAGAACGACCTCATCTCGGTCGAGATCGGCGGCAAGACGTACACGCCGCCCGAGATCTCCGCGATGATCCTCCAGAAGCTGCGCCAGACCGCGGAGGACTACCTCGGCCACAAGGTCGAGAAGGCCGTCATCACCGTGCCGGCCTACTTCAACGATGCGCAGCGCCAGGCCACCAAGGACGCGGGGAAGATCGCGGGCCTCGACGTAGTCAGGATCATCAACGAGCCCACGGCATCCGCGCTCGCCTACGGCCTCGACAAGAAGAAGGAAGAGAAGATCGCGGTCTACGACCTGGGCGGCGGCACCTACGACATCTCGGTCCTCGAGCTGGCCGAAGGCGTGTTCGAGGTGAAGTCCACCAACGGCGACACGCACCTGGGCGGCGACGACTTCGACCAGCGCGTGATCGACTGGCTGGTGGCCGAGTTCAAGCGCGACCAGGGCATCGATCTCTCGAAGGACCCGATGGCGCTCCAGCGCCTCAAGGAGGCCGCGGAGAAGGCCAAGTGCGAGCTCTCGACGGTCATGCAGACGGAGATCAACCTCCCGTTCATCACCGCCGACCAGTCGGGGCCGAAGCACCTGAACCTCTCGCTGACGCGCTCCAAGCTCGAGCAGCTGGTGGACGACCTCGTCCAGCGCACGCTCGAACCGATGAAGAAGGCGCTGGCGGACGCGAACCTGAAGCCCGAGCAGATCGACGAAGTGATCCTGGTCGGCGGGCAGACCCGCATGCCCAAGGTCCAGGAGATCGTGAAGGGCTTCTTCGGCAAGGACCCGCACAAGGGCGTGAACCCGGACGAGGTGGTCGCCATCGGCGCGGCCATCCAGGGCGGGGTGCTGGGCGGCGAGGTGAAGGACGTCTTGCTCCTCGACGTGACCCCGCTGTCCTTGGGCATCGAGACCTTGGGCGGCGTGACCACAGTGCTGATCCAGCGGAACACCACGATCCCGACCAAGCGCTCGGAGGTGTTCTCGACCGCCGACGACAACCAGACGACAGTCGAGATCCACGTGCTCCAGGGCGAGCGTGAGATGGCGGTGGACAACCGCACCATCGGCAAGTTCCAGCTCACCGGGATCCCGCCGGCCCCGCGCGGAATGCCGCAGGTCGAGGTTGGTTTCGACATCGACGCCAACGGCATCCTGCACGTGTCCGCGAAGGACAAGGCCACCGGCAAGGAGCAGAAGATCCGCATCGAGGCCAGTTCGGGCCTGGCTGACAAGGACATCGACAGGATGGTGAAGGACGCCGAGGCACACGCCACGGAAGACAAGGCGCGTCGCGAGGCGATCGAGACCCGGAACCGGCTCGACGGGAAGGTCTACGACGTCGAGAAGAACGCCAAGGAGTGGTCGGACAAGCTGGAGCCGGCGATGAAGGAGCGGCTGGAGAAGGCGGTGGAGGGCGCGAAGTCGGCGCTGCGCACCGGCGACGCCGCCGGCATCAAGACTGCTACGGAGGAGCTTGAGGCCGTCTACGGCGAGGCCGGGCGCTCGCTTTACTCGCAGGCGCAGGCCGCTTCCGGCACGACTCCGCCCCCGGAGGGGGAGGCCGGCGCTGCAGCCGGCGCCGAGGCCAAGAAGGAAGACGTGGTCGAAGCCGATTACGAGATCGTGGACGATTCGAAGTCGTCCTGAGAACCCCGGCCGCCGGCCGGGGTATAGTTGACGAACCTCAACGCAGGATCGGAAGCACTATGTCGTCCAGGGGCCGAGATCTTCTGAAGCTTTCCGGCATCATCGGCGTGGCTTTCGCGCTGGGACTCGCCTTCGCGTCGGCGCTGGATCTGCCCCGGCCGGGCGTGGCGCAGGCGCGTGAGCGGTCGGTAGCCAACGTGCAGGCCGCGCCGGCCGCCCGTGGCGCGATCGGGGCGCTGCCCAGCTTCGCCGACGTCATCGAGCGGGCGAAGCCTTCCGTGGTGTACGTGCGCACCGACCGCCGAGCTCCGGCGCAGGCGGCGCGGCCGCGGAACGTCCCGCCGGAGTTCGACGACTTCTTCCGGCGCTTCCAGCAGCCGGAGCCGCGCGTCCGCGAGGGGTCGGGGAGCGGGTTCATCGTATCCCCGGACGGCTACATCCTGACCAACAACCACGTGGTGGCTGACGCCGACCACATCTACGTCACGCTGTTCGACAACCGGCAGTTCCCGGCCCGCCTGGTGGGCCGGGACGCCAACACCGACGTGGCGGTGATCAAGATCGACGCGACCCGCCTGCCCGCCGCGACGTTCGGCAACTCGGAGCAGGTGCGCATCGGTGACTGGGTGCTCGCGATCGGGAACCCGCTCGGCTTCACCTTCACGGTGACCGCGGGGATCATCAGCGCCAAGGGCCGGACGCTCGACGGGCTGCGCGATCCGGACCAGCGGTACACGATCCAGGACTTCATCCAGACCGACGCGGCCATCAACCCCGGCAACTCCGGCGGGCCGCTGATCGACCTCCAGGGCAACGTGGTCGGCATCAACAGCGCGATCGCCTCGCAGACGGGGCTGTATTCCGGCTACGGCTTCGCGATCCCGATCAACCTCGCCCGCCACGTCATGGACGACCTCATCGCCACGGGTCACGTCACCCGGGCCATCCTGGGCATCAGCATCCGAGAGATCACTCCCGAGGACGCCGACTACGTCGGGCTCCAGAACGTCCGCGGGGTGGTCGTCAACGAGTTCCCGGACCGCAGCTCGCCCGCACGAAGCGCGGGCATCCAGCCGGGCGACGTCATCGTGGCGCTCAACGACACGACTGTGGACCACGTGGGCCAGCTCCAGCAGATGGTCGGCTTCCGCCGCCCCGGCGAGACGGTGCGCGTGACGGTAGTGCGGCAGCGTGGGGAGCGCCGGACGTTCGAGGTGCGCCTCGCGGCCGCGGAGCCCGACAGCCAGGTGGTCGCGCGCGCCGAAGCTCCCCGCGGGAAGGCGGCTCCCTCCGAGATGGAAGGCCGGCTCGGCATCCAGGTCGAGGTGTTGCCGGCCGAGGCGATCCGACAGGCCCGCCTCTCCGAGGACCAGCGCGGCGTGCTCGTCTCCGACGTAGAAGAAGGCGGCCCGTCATGGCGGCGGATCGCCGCCCCGGACGAGGGTGGGCCCGAGCTCATCCTATGGGTGAATCAGGCGCGGGTGCGTACTCCCGAGGAGTTCCAGCGGGCGGTCCGCGCGGTGGGTCGCGGAGAAGTCGTGCAGCTCCGCGTGTTCAATCTCCAGTCGGGCCAGGCCCGGATAGTGCGCGTTCGCTCGCGCCGGTAAGCAGCGGCCGGTTCATCGTGGATCCACGAGCGCCCGCCCCCGGCGGGCGCTCGTCGTCTCCTTCCCCGCGGGTTATCTTTAAGGGTACGCGCGAGAGTGGCGGAATCGGCAGACGCGCGGGCCTTAGGAGCCCGTGGGGGTGACCCCGTGGGGGTTCGAGTCCCCCCTTTCGCACCTCACCAAGAGTTGCAGAGTTGCAGAGTTGCAGACAGCAAGCAGCTAACAGGAGACAGGAGACCAGTTTGACCGAGGCAGCAACCGTCAAGAACGAGATCGAGATCACCGTAGAGAAGAGGGATGCGGCGAGCCGCACCTTCACGGTGACCGTCCCCGCCGAGCGGGTGCGCGCGGCCGAGGATGAGACCACGGCGTGGTACGGCAAACGCGCCAAGGTGCCGGGCTTCCGGAAGGGGCACGTGCCCGCACCGGTGGTCCGCCGCCGGTACGGGGACGCGATCCGGCAATCGGTGCTCGAGGACCTGCTGCGCGCGAGCTGGGAGCAGGCCCGGACCCGGGAATCGCTCAAGGCTATTGGTGAGCCGCACATCCACAACCTGAAGTTCGAGGAGGGTGCGCCGCTCACGTTCGAGCTGCGCGTGGACGTGAGGCCCGACATCGCGCTCGACCGGCCTGGGGGCTTCCACCTGACGCGCCGTGTCACCGCCGTCGCGGAAGAAACGGTGGACGCGCAGCTCCTGGCGCTGCGCGAGCAGAGGGCGCCCTGGGTACCGGCCGACGGCAAGGCCAAGCCCGGCGACCTGGTGCAGGCGACGATCGTGAACCTCGACGAGGCCGAGGCATCGGCTCCGGACCCGGTCCGTTTCGTGCTGGGCCAGGGACGCGCGCTCCCGGACCTCGAGGCGCACTTGATGGAGCTGGACGTGGAGGCCGCCTGGGAAGGCACGTTGCGTTTCCCGGATGACCATCCCGACGAAGCCAAGCGCGGCCAGAGCCGGCGCGTCCGGGTGACGCTGTACGAGGTGAAGCGCCAGTCCCTGCCCGAGCTGACCGACGACTTCGCCCGCGAGCTGGGCGACTTCGATTCGGTGGCAGCGCTGCGGACCGCCGTGCGTGGCGATCTCGAGGCCGACGCGCGCCGCGACGCCGAGGCGCGGCTGCGCGGAGAGCTGGTCGACCAGATAGCCGCGGCCAACAACATCGCCGTCCCGCCGTCGCTGCTCGAGCGCACGCTGCGCGCCTACCTGGCCGCGTACGAGGTCCCGGAGGAACAGCGCGACCGCTTCGCGTCCGAGTTCCGGCCGGTCGCCGAGTCGGGGGTTCGCCGCGAGCTGATCGTGGACGCCGCGGCCGAGAAGCTAGGCCTGGCCGCCACGCAGGACGACCTCGAGACCCGCCTAGCCGAGATCGCGGCGCGGCGGGGCGAGCCGCCGCACGCCGTGAAGGCGGCGCTCGAGAAAGCCGGCCGCCTGCGCGAGCTCGAGCGCTCGCTCACCGAAGAAAAGGTCTTCGCGCACCTCCTCGGTCTGTCGACCGTGGAAGACGCGCCCATCGCCCGCTGAGAAGCGAGCCGAACCCCAGACCCGTGAGTCGTATGTCGACGCTCTATCCGCCTTACATCATCGAACGCTCCAGCCGGGGCGAACGCACCTACGACATCTTCTCCCGGCTCCTCATGGACCGCATCATCTTCCTGGGCGTCCCGATCAACGACGACGTGTCGAACATCATCATCGCCCAGCTGCTCTTCCTGCAGGCGGACAGCCCGGACAAGGACATCTACGTGTACCTGAACTCCCCGGGCGGCCTGGTCTCGTCGGGCATGGCGATCTACGACACCATGCAGCACATCAGCGCTCCGGTGAACACGATCTGCATGGGAATGGCCGCCTCGATGGGCTCCTTCCTCCTCGCGGCCGGCCGCAAGGGGAAGCGTTCCGCCCTGCCCCACTGCCGGATCATGATGCACCAGCCGTCGGGCGGGACTCAGGGCACCGCCGCGGACATCGAGATCCAGGCGCGGGAGATCCTTTACCTGCGCGGGAAGCTCAACGACCTGTACGCCAAGCACACCGGCCAGACGATCGAGCAGATCGAGAAGGACATGGACCGGGACCGGTTCATGTCGGCCGAGGAGGCCAAGGCCTACGGCATCATCGACCACGTCCTGGCCCCCGGCGCCTTCCCCGCGCCGGATGGCAAGAAAGTCTAGCTTCTTGACTGGCGCGTCGGCCGTCC
This sequence comes from Gemmatimonadales bacterium, assembly GCA_030697825.1. Taxonomy (NCBI): domain Bacteria; kingdom Pseudomonadati; phylum Gemmatimonadota; class Gemmatimonadia; order Gemmatimonadales; species Gemmatimonadales bacterium. The sequence continues at coordinate 22,639 of JAUYOW010000290.1, forward strand.
CCTACTATTGCGAGGGCGGCCGAACCGCCCACGACCTATCATGACCAACGACCGGCACTTACGCTGCTCCTTCTGCGGCAAGTCGAAGGATGCGGTCCGGAAATTCATCTCCGGACCGTCGGTCTACATTTGCAACGAGTGTATCGCCCTCTGCAACGAGATCCTGGCTGAGGACGAGGAGCGGGAGGTCGCCGAGGCGATCACCCAGGTCCCGACCCCGGTCGAGATCAAGGAGATCCTGGACCAGTACGTCATCGGCCAGGAGAGCGCGAAGAAGGCCATCTCGGTCGCCGTCTACAACCACTACAAGCGCATCAACTCGCAGTCGCTCAAGGACGGCGAGGTCGAGCTCGAGAAGTCGAACATCCTGCTGATCGGCCCCACCGGCGTCGGCAAGACGCTCCTGGCCCAGACGCTGGCGCGGATGCTGGACGTGCCGTTCACGATCGCGGACGCGACCACGCTCACCGAGGCGGGTTACGTCGGTGAGGACGTCGAGAACATCCTGGTGCGGCTGCTGCAGGCGGGCGACTTCAACGTCGCCGAGTGCGAGCGCGGCATCGTCTACATCGACGAGATCGACAAGATCGCGCGAAAGAGCGAGAACCCCAGCATCACGCGCGACGTCTCCGGCGAGGGCGTGCAGCAGGCCCTGCTCAAGATCCTCGAGGGCACGGTGGCGTCGGTGCCGCCGCAGGGGGGCCGCAAGCACCCGCAGCAGGAATACATCCAGATCAACACCAAGGATATCCTCTTCATCTGCGGCGGTGCGTTCGACGGGCTCGACAAGATCATCGAGTCTCGGACGGGGCGGCGGCGGATCGGGTTCACGAAGGAAGAGGTCGAGCTCGGCGTCCCCGAGAAGTCGAAGCACAATCCGTACGGAGAGGTCGAGCCGGACGATCTGCTGCGCTACGGGCTGATCCCGGAGCTGATCGGCCGGCTGCCGGTGGTGGTCGCGCTCGAGTCGCTCGACGAGGACTCGCTGGTCCGCATCCTGGTGGAGCCGAAGAACGCGCTCACCAAGCAGTACCGGAAGCTGTTCGAATTGGAGGAAGTGCGGCTCACCTTCGACCAGGAGGCGCTCCGCGCGGTGGCTTCCAAAGCCATCGGCCGCGGGGCCGGGGCGCGCGGCTTGCGCGCGATCCTGGAGAGGGTGATGACCGACATCATGTTCGACCTGCCCGGCCGCGAAGACGTGAGCGAGGTGGTGATCACCAAGGAGTGCATCGCCGAGGGCCGCCAGCCGCTGCTGGTCACGGAGCGACCGCGGGCCAAGAAAGAGGCGTGACGTGACGCGGACCGAGGCCCCCTCCCAGAGGGGGCTTTTGCTGAGCGAGTACCTCACGTCGTTGACCCGTGCCGATGCGCCGATCCCGGGTGCGCCGCTACCCGAGATCGCCCTGGTGGGACGGTCGAACGTAGGCAAGTCGTCGCTGCTCAATCTGCTGGTCGGCCGGCGCTCGCTCGCCCGGGCCAGCCGGACCCCCGGGAAGACCCGCGCGTTGAACGTCTTCGGCTGGGGCGGCCGTTGCTACCTGGTGGACGTTCCGGGGTACGGATGGGCGAAGGTGGGTCAGGCCGAGCGCACCGCCTGGCGCCGCCTGGTCGAGCGATACCTGGCCGAGCGTCCCTCCCTGGCAGCGGTGATCTGGCTGCTCGATATTCGTCGGGACCCGTCGCCGGACGACCGCGACCTCCGCGCCCGCCTGGTAACGCGGGCTGTGCCGACGCTCGTGGTGCTCACCAAGGCGGACCAGGTGGGGCGCGCGAAGCGGGCGGGGCGCGCCACCGCGATCGGCGCGGCGATCGGCATGGACGGGAAGGATTTCCTGCTCACCAGTGCGCGCACCCGCGAGGGTGCCGAGGAGCTCCGTGAAGCGGTTCTTGCGTTCCTGGGTTGAACCGGCGCTGGGCCTGGCGATGGCGTGCGCGCCGGCCGCCGGCGTGGCCCAGGACAGCACCGACGTTCCCCCCGCCGGCTTCGGTACCCTGCGCCAGGACCAGGTGGGCGTCCGCATAACCACCGAGAACCTGGCGGTGCGGACGCTGCCGCTCGATGAGCGCATCATCCGCCTCCTGGCTTCCGACGCCTACCGCTCCCTCCACGAGCTGGTGCAGAGCCGGGCTGCGGACATCGCCGCGGCGGCGCGCGCCGCGGGGCACGACAGCGCCGTCATCTTCGTGGTGACGTACTTCGCCCTCCAGCCCCAGGTGCGGTTCAATCCCGACCAGTTGTACGTATCGAGCCAGAACACCTTCTTCCGCCCCATCGGCATCGTCCCGCTGACGGCGCGGTGGAGTGAGTACCAGCTCGACCAGCGCCAACAGGCGATCGCCATCTACCTCTTCGAGCCGGGCGTCGTGGTGATGCGTCCCTTCACGGTGTTCTACGGCGACCGCAGCTCGGACGCGTGGGCGGGCACGCTGCGGGTCCTCGACGGCGAGCGCACTCGCGTGCGATCCCGCGCCGCAACCCAGCCGCCACAACCCTAGCCGGAGCGTTTCGCGCCCCCGCCCGATCGCGAACCGGATCGCCGCGCCGACGACGTGACGGCGCTCATTGCGGAGCGCGACCGGCTGGCGGACGAGTTGGCGCGCCGGCTCGTCGAGCTGTCGTCGGTCCAGGAGCTGACGCACATCCTCTCCGCGTCACTCCAACTCGACCGCGTGGTGGGGGAGGTGGCGAGCTACGCCATGCGCGCCAGCGACGCCGGCGGCGCCGCCGTGCTGCTCACCGGGGAGGACGGCCACACGCTCGAGGTCCTGGCGGCCGAGGGCGCACTGGCCCACTGTCTAGGCCGCGCGCTCGACGTCGAGGCCGACAGCCTCGTTTCCGAGGCAATCGGCCACGAGCGCCTCGAGTGGCGCAACACCGACCGCGACGACGGCGTACTGCTGTGCGGGCCGGAACGAGCGCGCTCGGCGGTCGTCGCGCCCCTGCGCGCGCATGGCGTCACCACCGGCGCCGTGGTCGTGATGAACAAGCGTTCCGGCGGGTTCACCGACGAGGATGCGAGGCTCCTGTCCACGGTGGCGTCGCACGCAGCGGCGGTGCTCGCCAACGCGCGCTTCTTCGAGCTGATCCGGCGCGGCAAGGAGCAGTGGGAGGCGACCTTCGACGCGCTGGCCGACGGCATCGCCCTGGTGGACCGCGAGGGGCGAGTCCGCCGAGCCAACGGTGCGTTCGCCGAGATCGCCCGCCAGCCGATACGCGCGGTGGTGGGCAGCCACCTCTGCCACATCCTCTTCCACGAGCACCTGACGCTGGCCGAGTTGCTGAGCGCCGCCAATCGGGGTGAGCGCCCGGCGCCGATAGTCCGGCGCTCCGAGAGCCTGGGGCGTACGCTCCGCGTCGTGGCGGCGCCGGTCGCCGGCCCCGCCGCCGAGGCCGCGGCGGTCGTGGTCGTCGAGGACGTCACCGAGCAGAAGGCGCTCGAGGCGCAGCTCATCCAGAGCGAGAAGATGGCGGCGGTAGGCACTCTGGTATCCGGCGTGGCCCACGAACTCAACAATCCGCTGACGTCGATCGCGGGGCTGTCGGAGTTCCTCCTGGAGCAGCCGCCCGGGGGCGAGCACGAGCGCGAGCACCTTCGCGTGATCAACGACCAGGCCGAACGGGCCAGCCGCATCGTGCGCAACCTGCTTTCGTTCGCACGCAAGGCTCCTTCGGAGCGGGCGCCGCTCGACCTCGGGGAGGTGGTGCAGCGGACCGTGCAGCTGATGGACTACGAGATGAAGCAGCGCGGCATCGCGGTCGATACCACCTTCCCTGCGGACCTGCCGCCGGTAGTGGGCAATCGCGACCAGCTCCAGCAGGTGGCGCTCAATCTGCTGCAGAATGCCGGGCAGGCGCTCGCCACGCTGCCTGACGGGCGGCCGCGCCGGATCGAGGTCGTGGCCGAGGCGGAAGGGGACCGGGTGACGCTGCGCATAACCGACTCCGGGCCGGGGATCGCGCCGGAGGCGGCGTCGCACATCTTCGATCCGTTCTTCACGACCAAGCCGCCGGGTGAGGGCACGGGACTGGGCCTGTTCCTCTCGTACGGCGTGGCCGAGGCGCACGGCGGCACGCTGAGCGTGGACCCGCGGCCCGGGGAGGGGGCGAGCTTCCTCCTGGCCCTGCCGTGCGCGGCGCCGGGCGCGAGCGTAACCGCCGCTTCGCGGCGCAGCGGCCCGCCCGTGGTGACGGCGGTGTCCGGGCCGGCGCGGCGCATACTGGTGGTAGACGACGACCCGGCGGTGCAGCGGCTCGTGACCGCCCTCTTCACTCGCGAAGGACATCACGTGGACGCCGCCGCGGACGGCGCGGCGGCGCTCGGGCTGGTGGGGTCGGCCGACTACGACCTCGTGATCAGCGATCGCCGGATTGCCGCGGGCGGCGAGCCGTTCGTCGACGCGCTCCGGAAGCTCCGACCGGCGTGGGCTACGCGGGTGATCGTCTCGACCTCCCAGGGGCGGCGATCAATCTCCGGCACGGACCGCGACGAGACCGCAGCTTCGCGCGTGCTGAGGAAGCCGTTCAACCTGCGCGACCTCCGAGCCGCGGCGGCCGCCGTCTGGGAGGCGGCGGGTACGGCCTAGCGTACCCGAAGCACGTCGTCCACCGGTCCCGCATCGCCGCCGCCCAGGAGCACCAGCACGTCGGCCAGAGCGCGGCGCTCGCGAGGCCACGCGAAACGCCTTTCCGCCTCCTCGACGCCCACCCATTCCGCGCGATCGTGCTCGGCCGAAGTCACCGGCCTCGCTTCCGCGCCGACCACCGCGCAGAACACCGGTATCAGCGCCACCGTGTCTCGGATGTGAAGATAGAACGCCTCCACACGGCTGGCGTTGTAGAGCCGCTCCGGCACGAACCCGGTCTCCTCCCGCAGCTCGCGCAGCGCCGCATCCACCGGATGCTCGCCCTGGGCGATGTGCCCGTGCACCGTCTCCCACGTGCCCGCACAACGCTGGCCTTCCGCGCGGCGCAGGCAGAGCACCTGGACGCCGGCGCCGGCCCGGCGCAGCACGTACACGTCCACGATGAGGACGCGGACGTCGGTCATGAATTGGATGGGAAAGTCAGGCCCTGCGGCGCCGATTCAGCACGACGTCCAGCCGGGCCGAGAGGGCGCGGGCGCGGAACGGCTTGGTGAGGAAGTCGTCGGCGCCGAGTTCGAAGACGCGCACCTCGTTGTCCTCGTCGCCCTTCGCCGTCAGCACCACCACCGGCACGTTCGCCGTGGCGGGGCGCGACCGGAGGTGCGCCAACACCCCGTATCCGTCCAGCCCCGGCAGGTTGAGGTCGAGGACGATGACGTCGGGTCCGAAGCGGTCCACCTGGTCGAGCGCCTGCACGCCGTCGCGCGCCTCGGCCACGATATAGCCGTCGCGCTCCAGCAGGTCCTTCATCACCCGTCTCAACTGGTCCTCGTCGTCCACCAGCAGCACCTTCTTCTGAAGGTGCTGTACCCTCGGCGCCTTGCCGATGCTGTCGAGAAGCTGGAAGGCCTCGGAGGTGTAGTCCGGTCTCGCGGCCAGCCCAGGCTCTTCCTCGACCGCCCCCAGGCCCGGGATCCGCGGGACAGACATCCGCAGGATCTCCACCGAGCCTCGCCGGGGCGCCGGCGCCTCCGCGGCGGCTTCCATCGTGGCGGCTTCCATCGTGGCGGACGACGCGGACTCGCTGACTCCGCTCCCCTCGAAGGGCACGTCCACGACCCGCATCAGCTCGTCGAGGCTCGACTCGCCGCGCATCACGTGCGCGATCCCGCTCTCGAACAAGCTCCTCATGCCGCCTGCGCGCGCCCCCTCCAGGATCTTGTCCGCCAGCGCTCCGGCGCCGATGAGGCGCTCCACGTCCGGCGTGATCGTCATCACCTCGACGATGGAGAAGCGGCCCCGGAAGCCCGTCATCGCGCAGTCGGGGCACCCGACCGCGCGATAGAGCGGCGTCCCCGAGGGCAGGTAGAGGTGCATCCGCTCCGGGATCGCCTCGACCGCCACCTCCTTGCAGGTGGAGCACAGTTTGCGCATCAGCCGCTGAGCCAGGACGCCGCGCAGCGACGCGGCGATCTTGTACGGCTCCATCCCGATGTCCACGAGGCGCGTCACCGTGCTGGCGGCGTCGTTGGTGTGCAGCGTGGACAGCACCAGGTGGCCGGTGAGCGACGCCTGCAGCGCGATCTGTGCCGTCTCCAGGTCGCGGATCTCGCCGACGAGCACCACGTCGGGGTCCTGCCGCAGGATCGAGCGCAGCGCGCTCGCGAAGGTCAATCCTGCCTTCTCGTGCACCTGCACCTGAACGATCCCCTGGATCCGATACTCGACCGGGTCCTCGACCGTGACGATGTTGGTCTTCCCCGTCTGGATGCTGCGGAGCGCGGAGTAGAGCGTGGTCGTCTTGCCCGAGCCGGTGGGGCCGGTCACGAGGATGATGCCCTCATGGTGCGCGAGCAGCGCCGTGAAAGCGGACATCTCGTCTGGGTTGAGGCCCAGCGAATCGAGCGAGAGGGCCGTGGACCGCGAGTCGAGCACGCGGATCACGACCTTCTCGCCGTGCGACGCCGGAAGCGTTGAAACGCGGAGGTCCACCGGGACGCCGTTCACTGCGACGCGGGCCCGGCCGTCCTGCGGACGCAGGCGGTCCGCGATGTCCAGGTTGGAGATGATCTTGATGCGCGAGACCAGCGGGAACCCCGCCGCCCGCGGGATCTTCATCACCTGCCGCAGCACGCCGTCGATGCGGTACCTGACCGCGAAGCCTCCCTCCTCGGGCTCGATGTGTATGTCGCTCGCGCGGGAGAGGATGCCCTCCGAGAGGATGAGGTCCACCAGGCGGACGACCGGCCGCTGCGACGCCTCCTCGGCGCTGATCTGCAGCTCATCGGCCGGCGCCACGTCTTCCAGCTGCTGGACGTCGGCAGTGCCCTCCATGCCCTCCAGCAGCTTCTCTATCACGTTCACGGGGCGGTACAGGTCGTCGGTGAACGCGGCGATCCGTGAGGGAGCGGCCAACAGCGGGCGCACCTCGCGACCCGTCGCGAACGCCAGTGCCTTCTCGGCGTCCAGATCGAAGGGATGCGCCGTCGCCACCTCGAGGAAGGAATCGGTCGCCCGCAGCGGGGCTATCCGGTAGCGACGGGCCACCGCCTCAGGGATGATCTCCTTGACGCGGGAGTCGGGCTTGCTGAGGTCGGCGATCTTGAGGCGGGTCCTGGCGGAGAGCGACGCGAGGATCTGGTCGTCCGTCGCCTTGCCTTTCGATGTCGCGGCGTCCCACAGGCTGGCGGTGGGCCCAGCCAGCGCGCGGAGCTCGGCGACCACCTCCGGAGGCAGTATCGCCGCGATGGTCGGAAGCAACCACTCGTCTGGGAAAACCCGCTCGGCCATTCGATCGCTTTCAGGCTACCTGGTCTGCTCCAAGGCTGCTCTCATCCCGCAAGTCCACACAGTATACCGCGCGGCGGCGCCGAACGTAAAGTTTCCAGGGCACCGACAAGAGGTACGCGCAGCCTAGAGGATGTCCCAAAAGTCCCGGCTGACGTCCAGGGCACCCGCAAAGCGGCCGCTCCTCACCCCATACCCTACGTCCACCCTTACCAAGTCGTGGAGCCAGCCGAAGCCGAGGCCCACCGACGGCTCGACCCCGCGCGACGGAGTGCGGGGGGATCCAGGCATCCGGCCGTCCACCCACCCCAGCGCCACGAACGGCGCCACCGTCAAGGTCCGCCCGGTGCCCGCAAACGAGCCCAGCGGGATCTCGGGGATGTTGACCGGCAGCTGCCACTCGACGGCCGTCCAGGCGGCACGCTTGCCGGACCGGGCGCGGAACGGCTCACCGAGGAGGGTGCCGCGTCCGCCCAGCACCCACACCCGGTGCGGTGGCAGGTCCCGGGTCGCGGCTCCCCCGCTGGCCCGGACCAGCAGCCAGCCGCTGCCCGCCGGCACGCGCCAGCGCAGCTCGCCGAAAGCACGGACGTAGTCCTGCGGTCCGGAGCCGCCTTCGACCTCGGCCCGGCCCGACAGCTCGCTAACAGTGGCGAAGGAGTGCGACTGTCGCCGCAGCCCCAGCCTGGCGTAGGTCCACTCCCCTTCGGCCACCCCGAGGTTCGGGCGGTAAGCGCCCCGCGACCAAGTTGCGGACATGGCGAGCGAATCGATCCGATCGTAGCCGACCGCGAGCCGCAGCGCCGTGCGGCCGGTCACAGCCCGCGTCACGCTCGCTTCACCGCCTCCCGCGAGGTAGTAGTCGCCGTAATCGGCGCCCGCCTCCTGCGCCAGCACTGAGTTCATCGCGCCCGAGATGACCGGCGTGTCGCCGAGGTCCCGGACCTCGCGGCTGGCCCCGATACGCCACACGTATGGGCCGTGTCTCACGACGAGCGTGACCGCTCCGGTGAAAAGACGCGTCGCGGTCGCAGCTCCGGCGTGCAGGCGCAGCTCGGTCGCCTCGTCGTCGGCGCGCAGGGTGCCACCCACGCCCACGGCGAGTCCCTCCACCCGGTTCACGTGGACGAAATCCGAGATCGCCGAGCCCGCGAGCTGGGTCCGGCGGAGCCCGCTCAGCGCGTGGCCCATCGCTATGGCGGTGGCTTCCGCCCGCACCGCGGCGAAATCGGCGAGCCGCGCCGGCCGCGCGATCTCGCGGATCTCCTCGCCCAGCGAATCGCGCCATGGGAAGGCGTCGCGCACTCCTGGAGGAGCGACGACGATCTCGCTTCCCGCGCGGAAGAGCGAGTCGGCGAGCCCCTGATTGAAGCGGTACCCGTCGATCTCGAAGCGCCCCCGAATGATGCCGCGCGCCGGGAAGTCGAGCCACGTGGCGCGCCTCCGGATCTCGATCTCCTGTCGCAGGGGAAGCCAGAACCGCCCGCCCCACAGGCTGTTCTCGATCACCACCGAGATGTCCTCGAGCTGGCTGTCGAGGTACGACGAGCGCGTGAAGTTGAACGTCATGCGCACCAGATCGCCCAGCGCGACGTCGAGGAAGACGGACCCCACGATGCGCGGCGAACGAAAATCGCGCGGCCGCACCCGCAGCTCGTAAACGCGTATCTCGCGATCGGGGAGCTGGACGGCCAGGGAGTCGACCAGCGCGAACTCGTACAGCTCTGGTCCGTTCCCGGACAGCGGATGCGGAACGTCGCGCACCTCGTCGCCCTCACCCAACCGGATGCGGTCGGCGAAGTTGTTCAGGACGATGCCGAGGTGGTCGCGGTGGTAGTTGATGTCGGTGGGTAGGTCCTTCCGGTCCCGCCACCCGATGATCCGCTGCTTGCTCCGGTTCGGCGCCCTCCAGTACACTTCCAGTTCCAGCTGGTCGGCCTTGATCAGCCGCGGCGGCTCCGAAAGGCCCTCCCCGATCTGACCGAGGAAGAAGACGAAACCGTGGGCGCGGGCACTGAAGTCGGAGAGGCCCGTGTCGGCGAGCGTCGCCGCGCGCCTTGCGATCGCGCGCGCCACCAGCGCCCGCGACGTGGGGCTGTCCCAGGCCTGGGCAGCCAGCGGGCGATGCGCGGCGATCGCGAGCAAGGACAGCCCGAGGAAGGAACGCGCGGCGTGACGCTTCATGCCTCAATATCGCCGTCCGGCGGGGCGGCGAACAAGCAGCGGTGGGTGGAGCGCGCGGCGGCTGGAGGCATCGTGCCCGTGGTCCGCGAATGCATACTCGACGCGGACCAGCCGGTCGCGGTGCTGGCCAAGATCGCGCGCGGGCCGTTCGCCTTCCTGCTCGAGTCGGCCGTGGGCGGGGAGCGCTGGGCACGCTACACCTTCCTCGGCACCGAGCCTCGCGAGGCCTGGCGCTACCGCGGCGGGAACGTCGAGCGGTGGACGCCGGAGGGGGGCTGGGCGGCGACCGGCTCGACCGCCGACCCGATCGGCCACCTCGGCGATCGCATGCGGTCGCTCGGAGCCGCGCCGGAGCCGGACCTGCCGCGCTTCTTCGGAGGCGCGATCGGGTTCTTCGGGTACGACGTGGTGCGCACGCTCGAACGGCTGCCGGGAGGTGCGGCGGCGGACGAAGGTCTGCCGGACGCGCTCTTCGTCGTCGCCGACACGGTCTTGATCCTCGACAACCTGTACGGACGCGCCAGGATCGTGGTGAACGTCGAGGTGCCGCGGGGCGCGTCGCCGAGGGCCCGCGAAACCGCGTTCGACCGCGCCGAGGCCCGCATCGCGGACTGGATGAGCAGGCTGGACGCGCCCGGCACTCTCGGGGTGCTGGCTCTGGACGACGGCCTGCCGCCCGCCGAGGGCTCCAGCCCCTATCCCGACGACCAGTTCCTGCGCGACGTCGAGCGGGTCAAGGCGTACATCGCGGCAGGCGACATATTCCAGGGCGTGCTCTCGCGCCGGGTGGACGTCGCCGGCGCCGTGGACCCGCTGCTGCTGTACCGGTACCTCCGCGCGCTCAACCCGGCGCCGTACCTCTACTACCTGGCGCTGGACGAGCTTGCCATCGTTGGCAGCTCGCCCGAGGTTCTGGTGCGGGTCGAGGAGCGCGACGTCACGCTGCGGCCCATAGCCGGCACGAGGCCGCGCGGCTCGACCCCACAGGAGGACGAGGCGCTCGCCGCGGAGCTGGCGGCGGACCCCAAGGAGCGGGCTGAACACCTCATGCTGGTGGACCTCGGCCGCAACGACGTCGGAAGGGTGGCGGAGTTCGGGTCGGTACGACTCCACGAGCTGATGGCGATCGAGCGCTACGCTCACGTGCAGCACCTCGTCTCCGAGGTTCGCGGCGTGCTGCCCGCGGGAAAGGACGGGATAGACGTCCTGAAGGCATGCTTCCCGGCCGGGACCGTCACCGGTGCTCCCAAGGTCCGCGCGATGGAGATCATCGACGGCCTCGAGCCCACGCGCCGGGGACCCTACGCCGGAGCCGTGGGTTACATCGGTTGGGGCGCGCGCAACCTCGATACCGCGATCGCCATCCGAACCTGCGTGGTCCAGCGGGACCGGGTGCTCGTCCAGGCGGGCGCCGGCATCGTCGCCGACTCGGTGCCGGAGCGCGAACTGGCCGAAACCGAGGCCAAAGCCCGGGCGGCCCTGCGGGCCGTCGCGCTCGCCTGCCGCGAACCGGTCCGGAGGCGCTAGCGCCCCCCGCCCGGGCTGGCCATATTATTTCGGTCCGGGAGTCCCCAACGCATGGCAGACGCCTTCAAGCTCGTCAGCACCTCTGGCGACCAAACCGTCGATGTAAAGCCTGGCGTTACCCTGATCGTAGGCAGGGCCGTCAATAGCGACGTGCCCATCTACGACCCCACGATCTCCCGCCAGCACGCCCAGGTCACCGCCAGCAACGGCGGCGTCCAGATCAAGGATCTGGGCTCGTCGAACGGCACCTTCCTGAACGGCAGCAAGATCACCGAAGCCGTAGCCACGCCGAACGACGTCGTGATGTTCGGCAAGGTGTCGTTCTACGTTCGCGAGGTCGCCAAGGCGGCCGCTCAGCCGGCCAAGCCCGCCGGCGGCGGCACGCGCGACTTCCAGCCTCCCAAGTCGGCCGGCGCGACGATCGTGCGCCAGCTCCCGATCAGCGGCGAGGGCAACCTCGGGCTGGCGGGCATCAAGCGCGTCTCGATGGAGACACCGGCCGAAGGCCTCGCCACCGTCGAGGCTGCCAAGAGCGCCAAGAAACTCGAGCTGCTGCTGGAGATCTCCAAGGCGCTTTCCCGCCAGCAGGACGTGGACAAGCTGCTGGAGACCGTCGTGGACTTCACGTTCCAGGTCATGCCGGTCGACCGCGTCTCTATCCTTCTCAAGGAGGCCGGCGCGGAGGAGCTGCTGCCGCGGATCTCGAAGAGCCGGCTCGGCGAGGGATACGCCTCGGCGCGGCACGTCCCCAAGTCCATCGTGTCGCAGGCGGTGAACGAGCGCGTGGCCATACTCACCGACAACGCCGCCGAGGACGAGCGGTTCAAGGGCAAGTCCATCCTGATGCAGAGCGTGCGGTCGGCGATGGGCGCGCCGCTGATGTCGTCCGCCGGCCAGGTGCTGGGCCTCCTCTACGTGGACAATCTCACCGCCACGCACGCGTTCAACAGCGAAGACCTCGACTTCCTCATCGCCTTCTCCGGCGTGGCCTCGGTCGCCATCGAGAACGGCCAACTGTCGGACCGGATCCGGCGCGAGGCGCTGGTCCTCTCCAACTTCCAGCGTTACTTCTCGCCCGACCTGGCCAAGACGATCGCCGAGCACGGCGAAGAGGTGAAGCTCGGCGGCCAGAAGCGGGACGTGGTGATCCTGTTCTCCGACATCCGCGGCTTCACTTCGATGTCCGAGAAAATGGACCCGGACGACGTCGCCCTCATGTTGCGGGAGTACTTCACCGAGATGGTGGAGATCATCTTCCGGCACGAGGGGACGCTGGACAAGTTCATAGGCGACGCGATCATGGCGCTGTGGGGCGCGCCCTTCGGCAGCGAGGAGGACGCCGACAAGGCGATGCGGGCCGCGATCGACATGCAGCGCAAGCTCGTCGAGCTCAACCAGCACTGGGAAGCCACCGGGAAGCCGCACATCGCGATCGGCATCGGCATCAACTTCGGCCTGGTCTTCGCCGGCAACATCGGCAGCGAGCAGCGGCTCGAGTACACCGTCCTCGGCGATGCCGTGAACACCGCCTCGCGGCTCTGCTCCAACGCGGGCAAGGGCGAGATCATGATCTCCGAGCCGTTCTTCAAGCGGCTCAAGTTCCCGCCCGAGGTCGAGGCCCGCGAGCCGATCAAGGTCAAGAACAAGGCGCAGCCGGTCCCCAACTACCTCGCCAAGTTCTGATTGCGCGCGATTCCCGCGCTCCCACCCGGCTACGACTCGTGGACCTTCGACGGCGGCTTCGCGGCGGCCCGCGACGACGTCGCGGCCGCCGTCCGTGAGGCACTCCGCGCCGAAACCTCGCTCTACGCCTGGGCCCGATCCCATCCCGATCGCGACGTCTTCCATGGCCGCGGAGCAACGTACGCCGTACGCCTCGGCGCGGTGGACGTGGTGGTGCGGCACGCCCGCCGGGGCGGCGTGCCGGCGCTCTTCTCCGAGGACTGGTTCACCGGTACGCCGCGGTTCTTCCACGAGCTCGACCTGTCCCTGCGCCTCGCCGCGGCAGCCGTCCCCACGCCGTCGGTCCTTGCCGGCGTCGCCTATCGGGCCGGCGTCGGCTACCGCGCGGACGTCGCCACCGCCCGAGTGGCCGGAGTTGACCTCGCGTCGCGATGCTTCGGCGAGCGGCCACCAGAGGGCCCCGCGCGGACCGCGCTGTTCCAGGTCGTCGGGTACCTCATCCGGCGGCTGCACGACGCCGGGTTCGTTCATCCCGACCTCCAGCTCCGCAACCTCCTGGTGACCGGCGCCGACTCGGCGCCGCCGGAGGCGTGGCTGCTTGACGTGGACACCTGCCGTGCCAGCCTTCCCCGCGACCAAGGCGCGCGGCGGCGGAATCTCGAGCGTTTTTATCGGAGCTGGGAAAAGTGGAACCGAAGGTACGGCAACCGGCTCACGGCAACTGACCGCGCCACGTTCGAATCGGCCTACGCCGGGGGCGCCGGAGGGTGAGCGCTTTCCCCGCCTGGACCGGCGGCCGCGTGTGCGTCGTGATGATGAGCGCCATCGGTGACGCCGTGCACGCCCTGCCCGTCGTCACCGCCCTCAAGCGTCACACGCCAACCTGTCGCATCACCTGGGTACTGCAGCCGGGGCCCGCGGCGCTAGTGCGCGGGCACCCCGCCGTGGATGAGATCGTCCTGTTCGAGAAGTCCCGCGGCTGGCGGGCCTATCGCGACGTGCGGCGGCGGTTGCGCGACCCGTTCGACCTCGTGCTCTCGCTCCAGGTGGCCATCAAGGGCGGCATCGTGACGGCCCTGACCCGGGCTCCGGTCAAGCTCGGCTTCGACCGGGCGCGCGCGCGCGACCTCAATTGGCTCTTCACGACCCATCGCATCCCCCCGCACCGGCCACAGCACGTGCAGGACCAGTACTTCGAGTTCCTGGATGCGCTCGGTGTGCCGCGCGAGCCCGTACGGTGGGACCTGGGACCCTGGCCCCGGGAGCGCGACGCGCAGCGGAGATTCACGTCGACGCTCGACCGTCCCGCAGTGGCGCTCGCCATCGGCAGCAGCGATCGGGAGCGCGAGTGGCTGCCCGACCGCTGGGCGGATGTGGCGGTGGCGCTGGACCGCGACTTCGGGCTGGAGCCGGTGCTGGTGGGCGGCCGCTCGCCCCGCGAACTCGCGACCGAGGCCGCGATCGGCGCTCGCGCCGCGCGCCCGCCGCGATCCACGCTCGGCATCCCGTTGCGGGATCTGGTCGGTGTGCTCGACGCTTCGGCGCTCGTCGTGTCCGTGAACACGGCACCGCTGCACCTCGCGGTAGCCTTGGAGCGCCCGGTCATCGGCCTCCTGGGGCACTGGAACCCGAAGCGCACCGGACCATACCGGCGCTTCGGCGATCTGCAGCTCGACGCCTACGGGGAGCCCGGTGAGGACTATCCGATCTCCATGCAGAAGCGGCCCGGGCGCATGGGCCGCATCACCGTGCGCGACGTGCTCGAGAAAGCCGAGGTGTGGCGCTCCTGCTACGGCCCGACTTGGCGCGGATCCGCGGAGGCGTGAGCCGCGCCAGCGTCAGACCGGGGCGCGGTACTGCGGGTCGTTGTACATCTTGAACTGACGATAGACCATGGGGACGACGCGCCCGGCGCTGACGTCGGCCAGGAGCGCCGAGAGCTCCGCGGCGAGGTCGTCGCGCTGGGTTTCCAGCACCCCCACGCGCTCCAGGCAGCGGGCGCGGAAATCCGGGGCGGCGTCGGCGCGCGCCGCCTGCTCGCGCATGTGGTAGATCTTCAGCTCGACGATGCTGAGCTTGTCGGCCAGCCAGCCCACCGTTTCAGCCACGCGCCGACCCCGACCGGCGCGACGCCAGCGCCAGGCTCAGCACCTCGGCGTCGATCCGCTCGATCAGATCGTTACGCTGCTGGTTGAGCTCGTCGATGCGACGCTTCGCGGCCGCCACCTGATGGTCGTCCTCGACACGCGCCTTGTCCTCTTCGTGCCACAACTCGATATTCGTCTGTGCCAACCGCGCAATCAGGGTGCCGATCGTGTCGACCATCGCAGGATCCGGGAGAGAGCATCGGGTCGCCGGCGCGGACCATCCGCCCGGCCGCTGCTAGAACTTAACGTTGCCGCGCCACGTCTGCATCGTGATGCTCACCGCCTTGGGCGACGCAGTTCGCGTGCTCCCGGTCGTCAACGCACTCAAGCGACACGACCCGGCGACCCGCATCACGTGGGCGCTCCAGCCCGGGCCCGCCGCGCTGGTTCGCGGCCACCCCGCGATCGACGAGATCGTGCTCTTCGAGCGCGCGCGCGGCTGGCGCGCCTTCCTGGACTACCGGCGCGCCATGCGCGGACGGCGCTTCGACCTGGTGCTGGGCCTCCAGTCGTATCTCAAGGCGGGCATCCTCACCGCGCTCACACCCGCGCCGGTCCGCCTCGGCTACGACCGGGCCCGCGCGCACGACTTCAACTGGCTGTTCACGAACCGCCGGATCCCCCCTCGCGTCCCCGGGCACGTGCAGGACGAGTTCCTCGAGTTCGTCACGGCGCTCGGGATCCCGGCCGAGCCCGTGGAGTGGAAGCTCGCGCCGACCCCCGAAGAGCGTGCTCAGGCTCGGTCCATGATCGGCGGCGCCGACGGGCCGCTGGTGGGGCTCGTCCTTGCAAGCACGGGCCCCGACCGGTGCTGGGTGACCGAGCGCTGGGCCGAGGTGGCCGGCGCGCTCCGCGCCGAGTGCGGCGCGCGCTGCGTTCTCCTGGGTGCGACCTCAGGGTACGAAGTCGCGACCGCGCAGGCCATCCTCGCGGGTACCACCGCCGAGCCGATCAACGCGCTGGGCTCCGGCCTGCGCGTGCTGCTCGCGTTGCTGGAAGCGTGCGATATCGTCGTCGCGCCCGATACCGGGCCGTTGCACATGGCCGTGGCGATGGAAGTGCCGGTCGTCGGGCTGTACGGCTACACCAATCCGAAGCGGGCTGGTCCGTACCGCAGGTTCGGCGAACTGTTGGTGGATGCGTATGGGGATCCGGGAGAGGACTACCGGGCCGCGCGCGCCTATCGGACGGGGCGCATGGCCCGCATCACGGCGCGCGAAGTCATCGAAAAGGTCAGGCTGGGACTGGCCCGCTACGCCCCCGCTCCGCCCTGGCGCCGCGCCGGCACAGCCAACGGCCAACGGCCAACGGCTAACGGCTAACGGCCAACGGCCAACGTCTAACGGCTAGCGGCCAACTCTCCGAACCTGTACTCCAACCCCACTTCGGCCAGCAGCGCCACGAGCCGGACAAGCCCCAGCCCCAT
>JAUYOW010000291.1 GCA_030697825.1 Gemmatimonadales bacterium
CGCTGCCTATCCTCAGGACCTCGCACTCCTCTTCGGCGGTCGCCGTGGCGCTGCGCGGCTCGGTGTCCAGCACCGCCATCTCGCCGAACGCCTCGCCGGGCCCCAGCGCCGCGATCCGTTCTCCGTCGTGGTTGATCGAGACGGAGCCGCGGACGATCACGTACAGCGCGTCGCCCAGCTCGCCCTCCGTGAACACGGTGCGCCCCTTGGAGTAGGTCTCGACCTCGGCGACGCGGGCCAGAGGCGCGAGGTCCTCGCCGCTCACGCGCTCGAAGACGGGGGCGCTCTTGAGGAAGAGGATCTTCTCGACGGTCGAGTACATGGTGTCCTCCGGGATGGCGCGGCCTTCGAGCCGCGCGAGCAGCGCGTGCGCCTGGTTCGCGACGATGCGGTCGGGATCATGCAGCAGCCGGGCGACGAGCGGCGCCGCTCCGGCGGGGTCGCCGGCGGCCACGGCGCGCAGCGCGCCCTCGCGCACCAGCGGGTCCGGGTGCGTGAGCAGGGTCGCGCCCTCGTCTCGTCCCACCTGGTCCCCGCGGCGGGAGAGCGAGTCGAGCGCTAGCAGCACCACGTACGGGTTCGGGTGGCGGCAGTGCAGCCGCATGAACTCGGGGGGCGCCGGCGGTGGCGGCACCAGCGCGGCGGCCCGCTTGAGCAGTTCGGGCACGGGCACGTCGTCGAGGAATGGCATCACCAGTGGGCGCAATGGCGGGTCGAGCATCGTGTCGAGCACTTCGAGGGCGTTGGCGCGGCGCTTCGGGTCTGCCGTGTGCTCGCGCACCAGGCGCAGGGGCTCGGGATCGTAGCGCAGCTCGAGGATGCGCAGGATGCGCCGCACCGCGCGCTGCTGGCGGAACTGGAAGACCTCCTCCAGCAGCGGGGTTTCGTAGAACGGACGGGACACCTCCCACCCCGCGAGGTTCTTGTAGGTGTCCACGATCTCCTCATGCACCAGGCGCTGCACGAAGGGCAGCGGCTCCGGCTTGCGCCGCAGCTCCTCGCGCAGGTGCGAGAGCGCGGCGTGGATGCGGAGGCGCAGATGGCTGTCCACGACGGACACGTGCTCGCGTAGGCGGCGGTACGACTCGGGGCACGGTATGCGCCGAAGCAGCCGCGGCACCACCAGCTTCACCGACCGCGGTGCGACGGGCTCATCGAGCAGCGCCGCGACGGGCCCCACGGCCGCATCACCGATGGCGATGAGCGCCTGGCCGGCGCGGCGCCGGGTCGGCGGGTCGGAGAGCGCGGCCACGAGGGTGGGCGCGAGGCGTGGATCGGCTACCCCGGGCGCCGACTTGAGTGCGGCGCGCCGCACCGTGGCGTCGGGGTCCGTGAGGAGCCGGCGCAGCGGCCGGTACGCGCTGGGCCCGAGGTGGCGCAGCGCGCGGGCCGCTGCTACGCGGTCGTCGCGGTCGGGTGAGGCCAACAGCCGGCCCAGTTCCGCCCCGCCCACGATGCCGCCCTCGAGGCCGCCGTGCTTGAGGAGACCGGCCAGCGACGCCACGCGCACGTCGGGCGCCGGGTCGGCGAGGAGCGGGACGAGCGCGTCGACCGACTCGTCCTCCGCGAGGGCCGCGTCCGCCGCCGCGGCCGCGGCGCGCACTTCGGGCTCGGGGTCGGAAAGCGCCCGCCTCGCCGGCTCGGGGTCGGCCCCGGCGCCACCCGAGTGCGCGAGCCGGTAGAGCGCGGCGGTCCGCACCGTCGGATCCTCGTGACTCGCGAGCTGTGCTACGGCCTGCAGCAGCTCCGGCGACCGGTCGGCGGCTAGTTGCTCCAATGCTACCAGCGCCTGTCTCGAAGTGCCGGCATGCAGCGTCGCGATGAGCGCGTCCCGGCCGGCCGAGTCCAGCAGGAACTCGTGGTCGAGCGCCAGGGCGCCGCGCGCCGAGATCGTCTCTTCCAGGGTCCTGAGATAGCGGCGGCGCACCAGCGGGATCATCGCGAACCACGCGATCACGACCGGCACGGTCAGGAACGAGAGGTGCGGGACGGACAGGTGGTGGGCGAACAGCAGGAGCGCGACGCCTCCCGCGCCGTAGGAGAGCGGCTTCACGACCGCGTCCAGGAATGCGCGGGTCCGCGCCTTCACCTCCGGCGCGAACGGGACGTAGAGGGCCTGTAGCGTCGTCTCGTGGATCGTGTACTGGAACCCGTTATCGGCGAACTTCATCACGGTCGCGATCGCGAGCTTCGGCATCATCGGCATCAGGAGCAGCAGGGTGCTCGCCGCGCCGAAGACGCCCGGCATGGCGGTCATCCCCGCGCCCACGCCGAGCCGGGCCAGGATGCGCGGCGTGAGGAACACCTGGAACAGGAAGGAGACCGTGCCGGTGCCGGCGTAGAAGAGGCCGAAGAACCGCGCCAGGTCGTCGCCGCGGAAGGTGTCGCGGGCGATCGCCTTGAACTGGTAGTCGCCGATGGTGAGCGCGACGAACGTGAGGAGAGTGATCACCGCGAGCGCGCGAACGTACGGGTGCGTGATGATGCGGGGCGGCGGCCCGTGACGCTTCGGCTGCGCCCCCGCGCGGGCCTGGCTCTCGGCGCGCGGCTCCCGCGCGAGCGCGAGCGCGAGGCCCGCGATCGCCGCCATCAGTCCCACCAGAACGAAGATCAGCTGCGGCGTCCCGATCGCCTTCACGATGGCGCCGCTGCCGAGGCCGACCACGACGATGCCCAGCACCCGCGCCGCGCCGATGGTGCCGAAGAGCCGCTTGGCGGCGCGCGCGTCGTGCAGGTCGTTGGCCAGGGTCCAGAACTGCACGATGAACAGGTTGGCCACCACCTCCGACCAGACGTAGAAGACCGGGTAGATCCACTCCGCTTCCGCGCGCACGAACGCCCAGGTCGCGAGGTAGGTGACCATGCCCACGCCGGTGGAAACGACGATGATCCGGTGTCGCGCCACCCGGTCGGCGACCTGCGAGTACAGCACCACTGTAATGGCCGACACCACGCCGTAGAGGACGAACATCCACGGCAGGACCCGCAGCGGATCGGAGAGGCGGCTGAGGAACAGCGTATCCCGGACGGTGCGGCCAAGGATGAAGACGGACGAGGCGAGGAGGAGGTGCAGGAAGAGCAGCGCCGTGCGGCGGCCTTCCCCGGGGCGGATGCGGAGGGTGGCCTCGAAGAAACTTGCAATGTGCGCTCGCGCAGGGAGATTCAGAGCCATGCCCCTTTCCGACCTGCTACAGAAGAACCGCGAATGGGCCGCCGCGCAACTCGCGGGCGATCCCGACTTCTTCGAGCGCCACCGGGGCGGCCAGCGCCCACGGCTGCTGTGGATCGGCTGCTCGGACTCGCGGGTGCCCGCCGAGGAGGTGCTGGGGTGCGGTCCCGGTGACCTCTTCGTGCACCGCAACGTAGCGAACATCGTGGCTTACAACGACGTCAACATCGCGTCGGTCATCGAGTTCGCCACGTCCGTCCTCAAGGTACCGGACATCGTGGTCTGCGGGCACTACGGGTGCGGCGGCGTCAAAGCGGCCTGCCAGCCGAAGCTCCCCGCGGGGTACCTTGGCGACTGGCTGATGATCGCGGCCTGGGCGAAGCGTACGGTGGACCAGACCCTCGCCCGCGACCGGAGCACGATGGATGGAGACGACTACCTCTGCCTCGTCGTCGAGGAGAACGTTCGCCTCCAACTCCAGCACCTCTCCCACCTCACTGTGCTGCGCCGGCAATGGGAGGAGACGCCCGGCATCCCGCGCCTTCACGGCTGGGTGTACGACATCGGGACGGGACTCGTCAAGGTGGTGGCGAGTGGCGATACTTAACGGCGCCACGGGCCGCGCCGCGGCCGGGCACCAACTCCCACCGAGGCACTTCCATGCCGACGAATAGTCTGACCGTCACCGACAACCGCACCGGCAAGAGTTACGAGATCCCGGTCGACGAGCACGGCACGATCAAGGCGATGGACCTCCGCCAGATCAAGACCGCGCCCGACGACTTCGGTCTGATGCCGTACGATCCCGCCTTCATGAACACGGCGGCGTGCCGGAGCGCGATCACCTTCATCGACGGCGATGTGGGGATCCTGGAGTACCGTGGCTACCCGATCGAAGAGATCGCGGAGCACGGGACGTTCCTCGAGGTCGCCTACCTCCTCAACGAGGGCGAGCTGCCGTCGGCCGCGCAGCTCAAGGTGTGGACGGATGACATCCGCTACCACACCTACGTCCACACCAACATCATCAAGTTCCTCGAGGGCTTCCGGTACGACGCGCACCCGATGGGCATGCTCCTCAGCACGGTAGGCGCGCTGTCGACCTTCTACCCCGACGCGAAGGACGTGCACGATCCGCAGAACCGCTACATCCAGCGGGTCCGGCTCATGGCCAAGTTGCCGACGATCGCGGCGTTCTGCTTCCGGCACAACCGCGGTCTCCCGTACGAGTTCCCACGCAACGACCTCGACTACATCGGCAACTTCGTCAACATGACTTTCAGCATCGGCGGGAAGCATGAACCCAACCGCGTCCTCCAGCGCGCGCTCGAGATCCTGCTCATCCTCCACGCCGACCACGAGCAGAACTGCTCGACCAGCGCGGTGCGCGCGGTGGGCTCCTCAGGGGTGGACGTTTTCTCGGCGGTCTCGGCCGGGATCGCGGCGCTGTACGGGCCGCTGCACGGCGGGGCCAACGAAGCGGTGCTGCGCATGCTCGACGAGATCGGGAGCAAGGACCGCATTCCGGGCTTCATCGAGGGGGTGAAGAAGGGTGAAGGCCGGCTGATGGGCTTCGGGCACCGGGTGTACAAGTCGTACGACCCGCGAGCCAAGCTGATCAAGAAGGTCGCAACCGACGTGTTCGCCCAGACCGGCATGAACCCGAAACTGGATATCGCGCTGGAGCTGGAGCGCATCGCGCTGCAGGACGACTACTTCATCTCGCGGAAGCTGTATCCGAACGTGGACTTCTACTCCGGCCTGATCTACCAGGCGATGGGATATCCGACCGACTACTTCACGGTGCTGTTCGCGCTGGGCCGGCTGCCAGGCTGGGTGGCGCAGTGGTCCGAGATGATCCAGGACAAGGAGCAGAAGATCGCGCGGCCGCGGCAGGTGTACGTGGGGCCGAAGCGGAGGGCGTACGTGCCTATCGGGCGGCGCGGGTAAGCGGGCCCATGCCGACGCGTCGTCGGTTCGTCCAGACGTCCAGTGGGGTCTTGGTGGCGGCTGCGGCCGCCGCGTGCGGTGGCGGTGAAGATCCCATGAACCCGGGGGGCGGCGGCGGCGGCGGTGGCGGCGGTGGTGGCGGCGGTGGCGGCGCTACCGAAGCCCGCGCGCCGCTGCCGGCCGTGGGCGCCACGATCAACATCGCCGGCGTCGGCCTTGGGAACCAGGGCATCGCGGTGACGCGCATTTCCACCAATTCGGTCGTCGCCGTCTCTCGCCAGTGCACGCACCAGCAGTGCACGGTGGGCCTTCCAGGCTCTCCCGGCAGCACGCTCAACTGCCCCTGTCATGGCTCGCGCTTCACGACCTCGGGCGCGGTGGTGAATGGCCCCAACACGGGTGAGAGCATCGGCCCACTCAAGACCTATGCGGCGCGAATCGAAGGGAACGAGGTAGTGGTCACGTCGTGAGGACGCGCCGGCTGGCCAGCGGGCCGGCGCGCCCGGCCGGGTAGCCTGGTGTCGAACGCCTCCGTCATCCGCTGTCGTGGGTTGATCAAGCGGTACCAGGATGTCGTCGCCGTCGCGGGCCTCGATCTCGAGGTTCGCGGCGGCGAGTGCTTCGGGCTCCTGGGGCCGAACGGCGCCGGCAAGACGACCACGGTCGAAATGCTGGAGGGGTTGCTCCAGCCCGATGAGGGCGAGATCGAAGTCCTTGGCATGCGCTGGGCGACGCACGAACGCGAGCTGCGGCGACGGCTGGGCGTCGCGCTCCAGGAGACGCGGCTCAGCGACAAGCTCTCGGTGCGCGAGACGATCACCCTCTTCCGCGGCCTGTACGGCGGCGGGCGCGCGGTGGACGACGTGCTCGACATCGTCCAGCTGCGCGAGAAGCAGCGGGCGTGGGTGGTGAAGCTCTCGGGCGGCCAGCGGCAACGCCTCGCCTTCGCCTGCGCGCTGGTTGGCGCGCCCGACGTCCTGTTCCTCGACGAGCCGACCACCGGCCTCGACCCGCAGTCGCGACGTCAGCTCTGGGACGTGGTCACCCGGTTCAGGGCGGGCGGCGGCACCGTCGTCCTCACCACCCACTACATGGAGGAGGCGGAACGGCTATGCGACCGAGTGGCGGTGATAGACCACGGGAAGATCATCGCGTTGGGGGCGCCGCAGGAGCTGATCGCTTCGATGGGGGCGGAGCAGGTGGTGGAGTTTACGGTGGATGGGGAGCGGGGAGCGGGGAGCGGTACCATCGGTGTGGACGCGCTGGCGGCGCTGCCGGGGGTCAAGGACGCGCGGGCGGAGGGCGGGCGCTGGATGCTGTCGGTGTCGGAGGTCCACACTGCGTTGCCGGCGCTGATCGCCGAACTCGAGCGGCGGCAGGTGGTGCTCACCGATCTGAGGACCCATCACGCGACGCTGGAGGACCTGTTCCTCAATCTCACGGGAAGGCATTTGAGGGATACGTGAGACCTGAGATAGGTGGGTGAGATGTGATGGGTGATGAGGTGATGAGGTGATGAGGGGGAGTGCGCTCTGGCAGTTGACGCTATGCCGGTTCCGGGAGTTCTACCGGATGCCGGAGGCGTTGTTCTGGGCGTTCGTCTTCCCGATCCTGCTGGCCGTCGTGCTCGGCATCGCGTTCCGAAACCGGGGGCCGCAAAAGGTGCGGGTGGGGGTCGAGATCGGCGACGGGGCGGATTCGCTGGTGGCCGCGCTCCGGACCAGCGCCGACGTCACGCCGGTACTGCTGCCCGGTGCCCAGGCCGAGCGCGAGCTGCGGGCGGGACGCGTCGTCCTCCTGGTGGTCGCCGGGAACCCGGTCACCTATCGCTATGACGCCAAGCGCACGGAGAGCCGCATCGCGCGGCTCGCCACCGACGACGCGCTCCAGCGCGCCTTCGGCCGGCGGGACGCGCGCGCGGTGACCGACCGGCGCGTGACGGAGACGGGCTCGCGCTACATCGACTTCCTCATCCCGGGCCTCATCGGCATGAACCTGATGGGCGCGGGGTTGTGGGGCGTCGGGTTCGCGGTGGTGCAGAACCGGACCCGCAAGCTCTTGAAGCGGCTGGTAGCCTCACCGATGCGGCGCTGGCACTACCTGGCTTCCTACCTGGTCGTCCGCTTCGCGCTCGTGCCCGTGGAATCCGGCGCGATCGCGGCCTTCGGCGCGTGGGCGTTCGGCGTGCCGGTGCGCGGCAGCATGGCCGCACTCCTCGGCGTGGCCCTGCTCGGCTCGTTCTGTTTCAGCAGCCTCGGCCTCCTCGTCGCGAGCCGGGCCCAGACCGTCGAGGCGGTAGCGGGGCTTATGAACGTCGTGATGCTGCCGATGTGGTTTCTCTCGGGGGTGTTCTTCTCGGCGGCGAACTTCCCCGACGTGATGCAGCCGTTCATCAAGGTGTTGCCGCTCACCGCGCTGGCCGACGCCCTCAGGGCGATCATGATCGACGGGGCGTCCATCGTGAGTCAGGGCGGCGAGTTGGCGATCGTGGCGCTGTGGGGCGCCGTCAGCTTCGGCGTGGCGGTGCGGATCTTCCGCTGGCTCTGAGTGCTCGGGCGGGGTAATCCCGACTTCGGCTCAGATCGGGAGCGCGGCCCAGACTTCCTGAAGGTCAATTCACTGGGCCGTGTCCGCCCTCGCTATCGAATCGGCCCGCGCGGTCCGCGCGTTGGCGGAGTCCTGTGCCGCCTGCGCCTTGGAGATCCCCTGCGCGCCCGGCAGCCCTGACGCGCCGATGACGCTGTCCCGCTGGCGCTGGGTCAGCGTATCCGCGTTCTGCATCCTCGGCGCGTCGGACTTGCCGCACGCCGCGACCAGGAGAAGGAGTGGGATCGCGCTCGGTCGCATGGCATCACTCCTGTTACGGGTGCCCCATCCTACGCGGGCCCGGCCGGCGGCGCCAGAATCCGAGCCGCTCCGGCGCAATCAAGTCAGCCGCCGCCCGGGGTACACGGTGACCGGCGAGCCATCGGCGACGAATACGCTCGCGGGCGGCGCGGTCAGCCACCGCTCGAACGCCGGCCCGCACAGCGCGGCCACGTCGCACGTGAATCGGCTGCCAGTGGCGTGCCAGACCTTCCACGGCGGATGATCCACCCGGTACTCCATGGTGGAGCCATCCGGCTGTCGGTTGTAACCCCAGTAGTGCTCGGCGATGAACTCCTCCACGGAGCCGGCGGCCGGCAGCGCCGGCGCATCCCTTACACTTGCCTCGAGTGCGCACCAGCCGGACGCGAGGCGCCAACCGTAGGCGAACGTCCGCCCCTGCCGCCCCGGCGGCTCGATCGTGCTGCGCGTTGGAAGCGCGATGTAAGGCTCGTGATAGACGCGCCGCGCCACAGCGGCGATCGCCCAACGCGGCACGACCTCCTTCAGGAACACGACCCCGCGCCGCACGCCCTCGGGGTGTTGGCGGCGCACGTAGAAGCGGAGATTGATCTCCTCGAAGTTGCGATGAAACGGGACAGGGATTCCGCGCACCCTGGTGCCGAGAAACCGGAATGCCACCACACTCGCGTACGTCGTGCCGCCGCAGCTGTCGAGCAGGGTGCCGGCGGGCACGTGGGGCGCCAGCACGGACGGATCCACCGCGAAGTTGGCCATGACGAGCTGCCGCCATTCCGCGGTCAGGAAGGGGCGGGTCGGCGCGCTGTGGGTCAGGTAGGAGTTGCGTCGAGGATGGCAGCGAGCACGCGCTTCGCCGACCGCTCCGAGCGGCCGTCCGCGTCACGATCGACGACCCAGGTCGTGACCGAGGCGGAGGCGGGCCATGCGGTGCGGCTCAGGGCGCGCATCGCGGCTTCCAACTCCGCAAGGCGGGGGCCGCCCCTAGCCGGGTGGTGCACCGCAGGACAGTCCAGCGGGTCGGAAGACCCCATCTTTGTGCCCATCCGCGAGTTGTCACACGGCCTCAGCGCTTGTTAGGCGTCGGCGATTCCTGCATCGAGCGCCAGTCCACTCTCCTCGCACCACTGTCGCGCTACTTGCTCGTAACCGCGATCTCGCTGGGCGTACCAGTCGTCGGCCAGACCGAGGCGATGCACCGCGTCCTTGAAACGGCGAAACGCTCCGCTCCCGTGTAGGGCATCCGATACCTCTGCCCGGCCCGCAGGGTCCTGAATGCGCGCCGCAAAGTCCACCATCATGTGATACTCGTCGATTTCAAACCGATCCGGAAGAGGAAGATAATCGTCCCGGCCTGCGAGAATCGCCTTGGCATCCGCCAGCTCGGCCGGCTCGCTTCCTAGTTCGTCGCCCGTCCCCTGCTCAGCCGCCCTGAGCGCCTCGTCACTCACTATGATGACTCGGCCCGTCAGACGATTCACGTAGGCCGTGAGCTCGTCAGACTGAAACTCCATACCTTCTAGGATATCGCCCAAGGCGATTCGTACCTGCTCACTCACCGATGATTACTCTGGTGTCGGCTCTAAGGCATACGGCTGACGCCTAACAAAGTGCGCTTAACCTGCGAGCCGGCGTCCTGGCCGCGCTGGTGCGCTGTTCGTGAACAACCTACTGCAAGTGGGCCGGCGCAGCCAACCGGCTCGACAGGTTCAACCGGAGCCCGTGTGAAGACTCGCACCGGTGATGGCCCCTGAGAATTCCGACGCTCACATTTCGCTCAGGAGCCACGATCTCGACCCGGTCAGAGGTCGGAAGACAAAGGCGACGAGGAGCGCTTCTGCATGCTCGACCTCGTCCAGCAACTCGCCGCCCAAGCCGTGGGCTTGGTGATGATAGAATAGAGCGGCAGCGCTGAGTTCCTTATCGGCTAGCGGGTGGTAGCCAAGCCGCGTCACCGAAGCTGCGACCGTGCCCGAGCCTTGGCCTCTGCAGCTGGTACCGGCGCCACCTGGCCAGAGCGGAGTTCGTCGGCTCGGCGCTCGGCTTCCTCACCCCACGCGACATCGAGCTCGGAGTCAGCCTCGTCCAAGCTCGCCAATAGCGCTTCGGCTAGGCGCGCGCGCACGTGAGGTGGGAGCTGCAGGAGTTCGGCTTCAAGTTGCTCGGGCGGGACCTTCATCGAAAGCCTCCGATGAGACGCAATTGGAATCTAATGCTAGGCCTGAATCGAGGCCAATGCGAAGGGCGTGCGCGCTAGCGAACAAGGTTTAGCTGCGGCGACGCCGCCGGGCACGGTGCGGCGGGTGCACCGAACGGCCACCGCTGGGTAACCGCCTTGAGCATACGATAAGTGAGCCGCAAACGCCACGGCGCACGGCACTGATGTCTGACCCGGCGGCGCGCCGTCAGCTACAACCCATAGTTAGGCGGCACGCGACGAGTCCCGACGTGCGCCGCTCTCACGCAAGCTCGGCCCGCAACGCACTGCAGAAGGAGGTCGATTTCTTCCTCGGTGTTGAACACATGCGTCGATACGCGGATGCCATTGAGCCAATGCTTCGGGACCGCCTTGACGACGACCCGGTATTTCTCGCGCAGCATGGCCGTGAAGGCTCGGCGAGCTGCGCTCGCCGCGATGGGACTACTGCGACCCCTTGACAGGTAACTTCTTGATGGTGTTAGGCACCAACCCGCCGGAGCTCTTCAGGCCGAAGGCCGTTGAGCGCGCTGAGAATTGCAGGCGCCAGAGGTCGAAGATGGTGAAGCCGATTGGAGGGAGCGCGCAGCAGAGCACCCCGAGTGGCTGCGCCGTGAGATTCTGCTGGAAGGGTAGGTTCTGATCCATTGTAATGAAGGCGTCGAACCTGCCTGCTGCGTTCCGAAGCAACTCCCCGTTCTTCACCCCGTCCCAGCCGAGCTGCTAGACGGTCGCAACTTCGTGCCCTGGTAGTTATGCGGCACCTCCGAGCGGGCGGCTCGCGCCCTGCGGGAACTCCGGGCTCAGTGTGATCTCGGGGGCGGGCGAGCCGCAATCTATGGTTGGAGAGCGGCGGCTCGGCCCCGCAGCAGCAGGATCTCGACCTCGGGCGGGCTGGCGCCTGGCCATCATCCGGGGCGCCAGCTGCGGCGGAATGCGGCCGCAGCGCGACGGGCCCGTGGAGTTAGACGCCGAGACGCTTGGACGCCATCTGGTTGCCTTCGATCCGCACGCGAATCTTGGCGAACGCGGTGTCGCGCGGCGTGGAAACGTCATCGCCGAACGGGGAGAAGCCGCAATCATCGGTGC
>JAUYOW010000292.1 GCA_030697825.1 Gemmatimonadales bacterium
CGCCCGGAGTTCCCCCGCGCGACAGCCCCACGGGCCAGCGAGGACCAGGTGCATGGTCCCGAGGTCGGACGGCAGGCGGCGAAACGCCTGGACCAGGCGAACCAGGTTCTTGCGAGGCTCGAGCGTCCCCACGAAGAGCACATATGGCGCCTCACCGAGTCCCAATCGCCGACGCGCCTCCGCCACGCCAGCGTTTCCGGGCGCCACAGTGCCGCGGGCGAGCGGCACGACGTCGAGGCGATCGCTGGGAACACCGAGCACGGCCGCGGTGTCGGCGCGCGTCGCCTGGGCGTCAATGATGACGCGCGTCGCGTAGCGGCGAATCCAGGCCAGGCGTCTACGGTGCAGGAGCCGATTCGCCCAGAAGTGCCACGCCGGAAAGAGCTTCGTCGTCACGTCATGCACGGTCGCCACCACCGGGTTGCCCGGGAGGGGCTCCGGGTACACGAACTCGCCCACGTGGAAGACGTCGGCCGCGTGTACCTCCCGCCGCAGGATCGCCGGGTACGGACGGTCGAAGAGCGGCCCCGGCAGCGCACGCCACCGGAGATACGCGCACACGACCTTCGCGCGCGGCCGCTCCAGCGAGGCGGCAAGCTGCGCTCCGAGGCCCGGCAACCCGTTGTACAAAATTCGAAGCTCCAAGTCCGGCAGCGCGCCGAGCGCCTCGACGAGACGGTACAGGTACACCGCGGTCCCCGACACGAGACCGGGGGAGAGCGCGGAGACATCTATCGCGACGCGCATCACCGTGGCTCGGCGACCACGAAGCCCTCGGCGGGCGCGGGTGACACGAACCGCTTGAGCGGCTTCAGGGCCGCGCGCACCAGCGTGCGCACGGGACCAGGCACGCGCAACGCGCTCACATAGAGGTCGGTGATGTCGCGCGGGAACGCCGGGCTGATCGCGACCAGGCGGCACTGCGCCTGTGCCACGAGATCGGCCAGCGACCTCTCGGTGTAGGTCCGCAGGTGGCTGCGGTCGGACCAGTGCGAGAACAGCAGGCCGGCCCGCGCGAGGAACTCCGGCTCGGCCAGCGGGACCTGCAGGATGACCCGTTCCCGCGTCACCCGCGCGGCTTCTCGCAGCAGCTCGAGGTCATCGCCGTGCTCGAGGATGGAGAGGAGGAGCGTCGTGTCGAAGCTCCGGTCGCGAAACGGCAGGGCCTCCGCGGGCGCGCAGGCGGCGGTGAACGCGCGGTTCCGCGCCCTGCCGGCGGCGAGCAGCCCGGCAGAGTAGTCCACGCCGACGACGCTGCGACCGGCCCGCGCGAGCGCGGCGGCGTACACCCCCGGGCCGCATCCGACGTCCAGCAGCCGCGCCCCGCGCACCTCCGCTTCGAGGAAGGCGAGCTTGGCCGGATCGGGCCGGCTGTCCGGCCCCCAGCCCAGGTCCGCCGCATGGGCTGCGTAGTACGCCGGGCCGAATGGATCGGTCCCCCCGCTCATCGGCTTCCAGCAAGCCAGCGGAGCAGCCGGCCACCCGGCAGCTCGGCCAGGACCTCGCCCTCCGCGACATTGAACAGGCCGATCCACCGCACCGCGACCAGAAACGCCGCCCCTCCGGCCAACGCCGCGAACGCGAGGCCGGCCGGCCCGCGCGCGAGCCCGGTCGCGACCGCTCCCACGAGGACGGCGCCAGCGATGGCCGCGGGCACCAACGGCTGCCCGATCGCCCGCAACGCGTACGGCCAGAGCGGCGCACCCACTATCGTGCGGGTCACCGCGCGCACAAACCACGGCGCCTGCAGCACCACGTTACCGAGGATCGCCAGCCCCGAGCCGATGATGCCGAGGCGCGGGATCAGGATGAGCGCGAGCGTCACGTTTATGGCGAGTCCCGCGATGCTGTAGCGTGCAGAGATCTCAGGGCGGTTGAGCGCGTCCGCGGCATTGGATGGAATGGCCGTCAGCGCCATCAGCGCGTAGGCGGCGGCGAGCACGCGGAGCAGGTCCGCGCTCCGGGCGGCCACTGCGGGACCGACCCAGAGCGAGAGGATAGGGCCCGCGAAGACCACCAGCACCATCGCCAGCGGGAAGGTCGCCACCGCCACCGCGCGGCTGGTGCGCTCGTAGAGGAAGTAGAACGTGGACCGCTCCGACGGCGCGGCCGCGGCGCACGCCGCAGGGTAGAAGGCGAGAGACACGTTGCTCTGCACGAAGAGGAGCCTCTGGGCGAGGTCGAGGGGCACCGCATAGTAGGCCACGGTGCCAGCCGACAGGAAAAGCGCCACCAGCAGGCGATCGAGGTGCTGCACCAGCAGGGACGCGAGCTGATGCACAACCTTGAGGGCGCCGAACCGACCTAGCTCGGCCCAGAACGGATAGCGCAGGTTCACCCGAAGGGTGAGGCGCCCGAGGAGCCGGCGCGCGAGGAGCGCGCGACCCGCCAAGCTCACCACTCGGCCGAGCACCATCACCACAGCCAAGCCCACGAGGTCTCCGCCTCCGAGGGCGACGCCGATCTGGACCGCTAGCACGCCCGAGGTGACGGCCGCCTCGAGCGCCACCACGGCGTCCAGCCGCTGGAGAGCCGTGGGGACGGCGCCAAGCGCCGCGCTCGGAACCGCGAACCAGACCGCCACGGCACTCACGCGCAGCGCCGCCACGAACTCGGCGCCGAGGTACGAGGGCACATGGATCGCTGCCGCGATCGGGCCCGCGGCCACGAAGACGACGACCGCGCCCAGGATCCCCAGCACCGACGTCGCCGTGACCGTGCCGCCCACGGCCAAGGCGAGCGCCCCGTGGTCTCCTGCCGCGTGGAGCGCGGCCACGCGGCGCACCAGCGACACGCCGAGGCCGAGCTCCAGAATCCCGCCGTAGGCCACGACCGCGGTGAGCACCGCCCACGCACCGTACCGCTCCAGGCCGAGCGCGCGCACGAAGACGGCCGTCGCCGCGAGACCGAGCAGCATCACGCCGGACTGGAGGCCCAGCGCCGTGGCGGCGTTGGCGGCGACCCGCCTGGCGAGCGTCACCTACACCCTCAACTCGACGCAGGCCACCGCGCTCCCGCCTCGAGTGCGCTCGCCGTACCGCGCGGCGGCGCACTCGTCCGCCCGCGCCCGCCGCCAGCGCGCGTCATGCAGGAAATACGTCACGTCCGACGCGAGGGGCGCGAACGCTTCGATCGCCTCGTCGAGACTCGGCGCGTCGAGCTGCACGAACCAGCCGTGATCCTCGTAGCGGCCGTACGGCACCGTGAGCAGCAGCGACCCTCCGGGCGCAACCAGAGTGCGGAGGGCGCGCATTGCCGCGGCCCGCGCCTCGTTCGTCTCCGCAGCGCCGGCCGCGGGCTGCGGAAGTGCTCCGTAGAGCGTGTTGTCGCAGCCGACATGCTCGAGCGTCGAGATGCAGGTGACCTGACCGAAGCTTGCGGCGAGGAGACCAGGGTCGCGGGCGTCACGGGGGACGTAGGACACGCCCGGCACCGCGCTGCGGTAGCCGTCGTCCGGATAAGGATTCAGAAACGCGATCTCCGCGAATCGTCCGCGCAGCTGCTCGATGTGGAAGGGCGTGTTCAGTGTCGAGCCGACGTCGAGCAAGCGCCCTCCCGGCCGCTTCGCCAGTTTCCCGTACACCCACGGCAACTCCACCACGCGCTCGTCGAGCTCGGGCGCGCCGCGGACGGCGACCGCGCTCAGCCAGTCGGCCTCTCCACGCAGTGCCAGCCGACAGGCTTTCCGCACCATCCGCCTGTGCAGCCGGGCGTACCTGGTGTCGGGTGGCTCCCGGCCAACCAGAATGCGGAGCCAATCGAGGACTGCTGTGGCCATGGCTCGAGGCGCCCTGTCACCGCCCGGGCCGGCAACAGTAACCTTCGGCACCGTCGCGCTCAACGCCGCGCGTCGCCCGGCCGCGGGGCCTCGCCGAGGGCCCACGCCAGGCCCAGCCGCTGCAGCGAGGAGCCGCTGTCGAAGTTGCGCCGGAAGGCTCGGGCTAAGCCGTAGCGGTGGCCGTGGTACGCGGCGGCCCGCGGCTCGTAGCGGATCTCGTGCCCGGCCCGGAGCGCCGCCAGCGCCCACGCCTGATCC
>JAUYOW010000293.1 GCA_030697825.1 Gemmatimonadales bacterium
GGCTCGCCGCGGTGGGGACGTTGGCGGCCGGCGTGGCGCACGAGATCAACAACCCGTGCGGGATCATCCTCAATCGGATTGAGTGCGTGGCCCAGGACGTGGAGGCCCGCTGCGAGGAGTGCTTCGCGCTGCGCGACCTCGAAGTGATTCGCCAGAACGCCTCGCGCGTGGCGACCATCGCGCGCGGTCTCCTGGATCTGTCGCGGGAGGAAGAGGAGCCGACAGCCGAGGTCTCGCTCGGTGACCTGGTGGCGCGCGTGGCCACGTTCGCGGGTGCCGAGTTCCGCGCGGGAGGGGTCGCCCTCGAGGTCAGCCCTGCACCTCGGCCAACCTTCGTCGTGGGCAACGAGTCGCGGTTGGAGCAGCTGGTGCTGAATCTGTTGCTTAACGGGCTCCAGGCGACGCCGTCAGGCGGCCGCATCCGCGTCGCCGTCTCAACGCACCGCGCCGGGGCCGTGGTCCTGGAGGTGACCGACACCGGCTGCGGGATCGCGCAGGACAGCCTGGAGCGGATCTTCGAGCCCTTCTATTCAACCCAGCGAAACAGCGGAGGCACGGGTCTCGGGCTCGCCGTCGTGCAGAACATCGCGGCCGGACACCGGGCTCGGATTCTGGTGGAGAGCGAGCCCGGTCGAGGCAGCACCTTCCGCGTCATCTTCCCCGGGGCCGACCGAGGCGCGCGACCATGAAGGCCACGGTCCTCATCGTCGATGACGAGCCAGCCGTGCTGGAGAACTGCGAGCGGCTGCTCCGACCCCACGGGCTGGACTGCGTGACCCTGGGCGACAGCGCCAGGTTCCGGGAGACCTTCCGTACCACGGAACCCGATCTCGTGCTCTGCGACCTTAAGATGCCGGGCAAGGACGGTTTCGCGCTCCTGGCGGAGGCCCTGGAGGAGGACCCCGAGGTCCCGGTGATCGTGCTCACGGCCTACGCGACGCTCGAGTCGGCCGTGCGCGCCATCAAGGCCGGCGCGTTCGACTACCTGGCCAAACCGTTCACGGGAGATCAGCTGGCCATCACGGTCGGACACGCCGTCCGCCAGCGGTCGCTCGCGCGCGAGAATCGGCGCCTGCGGCACGAGGTGGCGGCCGCCCGCGGCCTGGACGAGATCATAGGCGATAGCGCCGCGATCCAGGAAGTCATCACCAGGGTGCGGCGGATCGCGCCCACCGATGCCGGCGTCTTCATCACGGGCGAGAGCGGCACCGGCAAGGAGCAGATTGCCCGTGCCATGCACCGCCTAAGCCACCGGGCCGAAGGTCCCTTCGTTCCAGTGGACTGCGCTGCGCTCCCGGAGACTCTGCTCGAGAACGAGCTTTTCGGGCACGAGAAGGGCGCGTTCACGGGCGCGGCGAACCGCAAGTCCGGCCTGCTCGAGCAGGCGTTTCGCGGCACGCTGTTCCTCGACGAGATCACGGAGTTGCCCCTCACCCTCCAGGCCAAGCTGCTGCGCGTTCTCCAGGAGCGAGAGTTTCGGCGCCTGGGGGGCGACAAAGTGATCCCGGCCGATTTCCGCGTAGTCGCCGCGACCAACCGTAACCCGGAGGACATGGTCGCCAGGGGCACCCTGCGAGAAGATCTCTACTATCGGCTGAACGTGATCCCCCTTGCCCTGCCGCCGCTGCGCGAACGGAGCGGCGACGTGCCCTTGCTGTTTCGGGTGTTTCTCGACCGGTTCGCGCGGCAGCTAGGCAGACCGCCGGTCAAGCCAGACGACGCGGCGCTGAAGTCACTCCAGCGCTACTACTGGCCAGGCAACGTCCGCGAGCTGAAGAACCTCGCGGAGAGGTTGGCGGTCATGTGCGAATCCGGACCCATCGGCCTGGACGCGCTACCCGAGAAGGTGCGCAGCGCGGCAGCCATGATGGAGCCGATCTTCCCGGGTGTCTCGGACGCCGGCGAAGCGCTCCCGCTGCGTTCGGCGGAAGCCACCTGGCGAAGGGCCTTCTATGAGGCATACCTGTCCAGGCTGCTCCGCCACAGCGGCGGCAACGTTTCGCGCGCCGCCCGAGCCGCCGGCGTGAGCAGGAGGACGTTCCAGCGCCTGCTCCAGCAGTACCCCGAGGCGCGTGGTGGAGCCGCGGAGACACTGACCGAGAGTGAAGTGAGATGAAGGCGCCCGTGGCCTGGGTCCTGGCCAGCCTGATCGCGACGCCGGCGGCACTCGACGCCCAGGGCGACACGGTCCGCGCGACGGCGACCGTGGTGGGAACCGTTGAGGTGGACGGCTTCGCGTCACGGTGGGCGACCGCCGTGTACGCCGAGAGCCAGTCCGCAGGTCCGCCAACGCCCGGCTCCCCGGTCATCATGGACCAGCACGGGCTACGGTTTAGGCCTTCCGTCGTCGCCGTGCCTGTGGGAGCGACGGTGGTGTTCCGAAACGGCGACCCCGTGGTCCACAACATCTTCAGCCCCGGTCTGTTGGGCGCTGCAAACGCGGAGGGCGGCTCGTTCGACCTCGGACGGTTCTTCCCTGGCACGGAGGCACGACACAGGGCCGAGGGCGCGGGCGTCCTGCTGATCCTGTGCCGTCTTCATCCGGAAATGGCGGCGTACGTCGTCGTCGCTCCGACACGAGCCGTCACGGTCACCGACAGCATGGGGCGCTTCGTGCTGACCGGCTTGCCGCCGGGCCCCGCCACACTGCGTTTCTGGCACCCCCTCCGCGCCCCGGCGACGATTCGCGTTGATCTCGAGCCAGGGCGCACCAGCGTGGTCAACATCCGGCTTCCCCGGCTTCCTGTGACGTCCAGGTAGTCGTCCCGTGGATGACGATCACTGCGGGCCTCCCCGCGCGCTTCCTGTCACACGTGCGCGCTTCGCGACGCACTCCGAGCGACTGCCCGGAGCCGGACCGCAGAAGCATCCGCACACGCAACTCACGGAGCGGCCGGCAGTTCACTCGCCTCGGCGCGCGTGAGAACGGGCCGGTACGCTCCTTGCGTTCCTGGTCGCTAGAGCGAGCAGATCCATACCGCACTTCGGCCAGGGAGGTGGAACGTGTACCCGAGAAGTTTGCCCAAACCCGCCGCGATCGTCTTGGTCCTCGCCGTGGCCGAGGGAAGCCTGGTTCAAGACGCAGGAAGCATTCCGGCCTTCGCCCGGAAGTACGGCACCAGTTGCCAGACCTGTCACGTGATGCCCCCCCGACTCAACGCCTACGGCGAGGCGTTCCGGCTCAACGGCTATCAGCTCCCTCAGGGGGACGCCGACCTGGTGCGTGACGAGCCCCTGCCGATGGGGGCGCCGGGCTGGCGCGACCTGTTCCCGAACGCCGTCTGGCCCGGCTCCATCTCCGGCATGCCGCCGATTGCGATGCGCGTGATCGCCGATTACGAGACCCGCTCGCACGCCAACTCGAACTTCGAGTTTCCCCACGAGATCGAGCT
Organism: Gemmatimonadales bacterium; assembly: GCA_030697825.1. Classification (NCBI taxonomy): domain Bacteria; kingdom Pseudomonadati; phylum Gemmatimonadota; class Gemmatimonadia; order Gemmatimonadales; species Gemmatimonadales bacterium. The sequence goes on from JAUYOW010000293.1 coordinate 3,393, forward strand.
GTTGATGGGGGGGACGTTCGGCGCGGGCATCGGGTTCTATCTCGAATCTGAGTGGCAGCCGGGTTCCGGCGCGCTGATCCAGCAGACCTTCGTGAAGTTCCAGGACGTACTGGGCGCCCTGAGGGTACCCAATCGACTGCTGAACGTGTGGGTGGGCAAGTTCGATCAGAACCTCTTGCCGAGCTACCGGAATCTGGACCGCGTCTACAAGAATCACCCGCTGTGGGGCAACCGGCGGATCGCGGATCTTCGAGTCGACAGCGCGGGCACGAACAGGACGTCGGCGACCCAGTTCAGGCCACAGGACAAGCAGCCGGGCATCGAGCTCAACGGCATCGTCGGGCGTCGGCTGGGCTACGGCCTAGGCGTCGTACAAGGCATCGAGGCCACCCGGGACGTGGACAACCACAAGGACCTGTACTACACGCTCCGAACCAAGCTCGGCGGCCGTGCCCTCGACGGCACGCTCGGTGCGGGGCCCGTCGGGACCATCCAGCCCGGACCGAGCGGGAGCTGGGTCGACAACGCTCTCCAGCTCGAGCACTTCGGGTACTTCGGGCGTCAGGGAAACGATGAGTTCCGGCGGTTCGGCCTCGCAGCCCGCCTGACCCATGGCAATCTCGACGCCTCGGCCGGCTACGTGTGGGGCTCGCATGATCAACCCTGGTCCAACGCAGGGACTGCGGAATTCCGGTCATGGTTCGGACGCGCGGACTACATGGTCTTCCCCTGGCTGATGGCATCGATGCGGTTGGAGGACCTGCGGATCACGCCGGATCTGCCGGCGGGGTGGCAGGTCACGGCGGGCCGGCAGCAGGACCTGCGGCGCGTATTGCCCGCGCTGATCATGTTGGTGCGTGCCAACATGCGAATCACGCTCGAAGAAGAGTACTACACTCGCGATGCCTCGGTCGCGGAGGATCAGCGACGGCACGCCTTCTGGGCGCGGCTGGACTTCGCTTTCTGAGACCGTGGCGCGCCGACGCATGACGCTGCGCCCGGCGCCCGTGCTGCTGCTGCTGGCGCTCGGCGGCGCGGGTGCCGTCACCGCCCAAGACGTGAGCGGCCGCATCGTCGGCGCTCCGCGCTCGGGTGGGGCGGTGCTGGTGGTCTACCTCGCCGGCAGCGCGCGCGCCACGACTCCCTCGCCGGAGGCAACGATCGCGCAGCGACAGAAGACTTTCGTGCCACACGTCCTCCCGGTCGCCGTCGGTACGACGGTCGGTTTCCTGAACGAGGATTCCTTCCTCCACAACCTGCACGCCTACCAGGATCGACGCACCGTCTTCAACCGAGCGCAGCCGGCGTTTCTGCGGCTGATCCGCCACACCTTCAGCCGCGAGGGCACGGTGATGCTCCTCTGCGATCTGCACCCCGAAATGGAGGCGTTCATCGTCGTCACACCGAGCCCCTGGTTCAGCGGCGTGGCGGGCGATGGCACATTCACGCTCCGGAACGTGACGCCGGGATCCTATACGCTCGTGGTGTGGGACCAGCGCCGCCGGGGCACCGCAGTCGAGCAGCCACTCCTCGTCGGTCCCGCAGGGCTGACTGGCGTGACCATACGGCTGCCGTCCGGCAGCCCGTAACCGGCGCGTCTCCAAGGCTTGACAGTCGTCGCCGCCGAGGCCCATACTCGGGCGTGCCGCTCCCCTTTTACAACTGAAAAGGTTCGTCTCACGCGAGGGCCGATGTACCGCGAGATCTTCCTACCCGTGGACAACTCCCAGCACTCGGACTGGGCGGTCAATCGTGCGATCGAACTGTGCCGGCGATCGGGGGGCCGTATCACCGGCAATCACGTGTACGCGGCCCGGCTCCACGACGTCCGCTTCCGCCAGCTCGAGACCGGACTTCCCGCCCAGTTCCAGACCCCCGCGGAGATCAAGAAGCAGCGCAAGATCCACGACAAGCTGATCGAGAAGGGCCTCCAGCTCATTGCCGACAGCTTTCTCGACCAGCTCGGCAAGCGGTGCGAGGCCGCGGGCGTCAAGCTGACACGCCAGCTGCTCGAGGGGATCAACTACGAAGAGATCGTGAACGAGGTCAACCGGGGCGAGGGCCGGCTGCCGGGGCTGATCGGCTTCGAACCCAATCGCGCGGCGGGTTACGACGGCGGCGAGAAGGGCCGCAGCGACGTGAAGCTCGGTGACGACGGGCACCTAGTGGCCGAGGACGAGGACCAGGCCGCGCGGCTGGTCGGCACGTCGCAGCGCCAGTACGACCTCGTCGCGTTCGGCGCGCACGGGCTGGGCCGGCAGGCATACTCGCAGCTCGGCGGCGTGGTCGCCCGCTCGCTCCGCGGAATCGAGAAGGACATGCTGATCGTCCGCGACGACCGGGCCTTCGAGGGCGGCCGGTTCATGGTCTGCGTGGACGGATCCTCGTACAGCTACCAGGCGATGCGCGCGGCGCTCGAGCTCGCGCAGGAGTTCGGCGGGTCGCTCTACGTGGGCAGCGCCTTCGACGTCGAGTACCACCACATCGTCTTCAACAACATCAAGGACGTGCTCTCCGTGCAGGCCTCGAAGGTCTTCAAGTTCGAGGAGCAGGAGGAGCTGCACAACAACATCATCGACAAGGGTCTCCTCAAGCTCTGCCAGGCCAACATCAAGCGGGCCGAGGCTATGGCGCAGGAGTTCCCCGACGTCCCGATCACGACGCAGATCCTGATCGGCAAGCCGTTCCAGGTGATCATGCAGTGGGCGGAAGAGATCAAGCCCTCGCTCCTGGTGATCGCGCGGCACGGGGCGCACCGGGTCGAGAACACCCAGCTCGGCTCGCAGGCCGAGAACCTGGTGCGCCTCGCGCCGTGCAACATGCTCATGACCGGCACGGTCGGCATCAGGCCGGAAGACATCCCGTGGATCGAGGAGGACGGCCAGGCAGGGCTGCCGTGGGCGCCCGATGCCGAGGTCCGGATCCTCCGCGTGCCGCCGTTCGCGCAGGGCATCGCGCGCCGGGCGGTCGAGGAGTACGTCCTCGAGTTTGGCGGCGGCCTGGCGCAGATCGTCACGAACAAGTGGCTGGACGACGCCATCCGGAAGCTCCTGCCCACCCACATGCAGATGATCATGGGGATCGGTGACGCCGAGGAGCTCGCGCACGCCGAGCTGAAGGCCCAGGAGCAGATGGCGAAGACCCTCGTCCTGGGCAGCGAGGACGACGGCGAGCCGGCCGGGGCCACGATCGAGACGAAGTGTCCGGTGCCGCCTTACCATGTCGCCACCCGGGCACGGACGGCGGCCGATCCGCCGGTGTGGACCGGGGAGGCGTTCGAACGCCTGAAGGTGGTCCCGTTGATCGCGCGGCCGCTGGCCCGGAGCACCGTGGAGCGGTTTGCCAAGAACCACGACCTGTGGCGCATTACGACCAGCGTCATGGACGAGAACAAGCAGGCGATGATCGAGGCCGACGAGTTCGACGCCGAAACGATGATGGGGATGTTCCGGGAGCTGCGCGCCCGTCAGATCCGCGCGGAAGCCGAAGGCGGCGACGCGCTGTCCCCCGAGATGCGCCAATTCATCGAGGAGGCGAAGAAGTCGGGCGTGACGCGCTGCCCGATCCGAGACATCGAAGAGAAGATGACCGAGTGCCCGGTGGACTTCAAAGCGGTATCCCCGGCCGACGCCAAGGCGGCGGTCGAGCAATTCATGCGGCAGCAGGCCGAGCGGGTCGGCGCCGCGCCCCTGGAGGAGAAGGCATGACCGACGTTGAGGTGCGGGTCGGACAGCGGATGGAGATCGTGGGTGGGGTGGCGCGCCTCGTGGACAATGGCGAGGTGATCCGCGAATTCGAGATCCAGGAACTGCCGCAGAACTTCATCCAGTGGCAGCTCGACTACAAGCGGCGCGTGTACGACGCGATCGAGAAGGACGAGTACATCGCCTTCAACGCCGGGCATCTGCCGGTGGTCGCCACGCTGAACGATGAAGGCATCATCCCGAACCTGGCCAACAAGGGGATCGGCTTCACGCCCAAGGACGAGCACATCGAGCACTACGTGAAGTTCGTCGAAGACGCCGTCGAGCAGATCATCAAGCTGCCGCCGCATGCCGTTGACGAGACGCGCGCGATGCGCATCGGAACCGCGCGCGAGTTCTACGCCCATCCCGAGCACATCGACTGGCGCCGGCTCGGCCTGCTCGAGATCTTCGAGGGCGAGACGTACAAGAACCTGACGAAGCGCCCGCTGGCTTCGGTGCTGTGGACCGGCGATTCGCCGGTGTTCGTCAGCTTCCAGGTGGACTGCGCGGTCGAGATCATTCCGAAAGAAGATCCCCGCTACCGCTTCTCGTGGGCGATGCGCCGGCTCTTCGAGTACGAGCCGTTCCACGTGGTGCAGACCATCTTCCCCTACGCCTACACCTTCTGGGTGGTCGGCGCGCACGACAAGACGCCCAAGCGCCGCCACAAGTGAGGGCGGCCGCATCGGCGGTGGGGTCGGGGACGGGGCCGAGCGTCCTTCTCGCCACGGAGCGGGAAGCGCCCGCGGGGGAATACCTCCCCCACGTCGTGGCCTGGAACCTCACGCGGCGCTGCAACCTCCGCTGCTCCCACTGCTACATCTCGGCCGGCCCGTCGGAGACCGCCGAGGGCGAGCTCGACACCGCGGCGTGCCGCCGCGTCATCGACCAGCTGCTCGCA
>JAUYOW010000294.1 GCA_030697825.1 Gemmatimonadales bacterium
GGACCGGCGATTCGCCGGTGTTCGTCAGCTTCCAGGTGGACTGCGCGGTCGAGATCATTCCCAAAGAAGATCCCCGCTACCGCTTCTCGTGGGCGATGCGCCGGCTCTTCGAGTACGAGCCGTTCCACGTGGTGCAGACCATCTTCCCCTACGCCTACACCTTCTGGGTGGTCGGCGCGCACGACAAGACGCCAAAACGGCGCCACAAGTGATGGAGGCGGGCCTCGCGGACCTCGGCGCCCTGATCGCCGCGGTGCGGCGAAGCGGTGCCGTGCCGGCCCGACTCTACCTGGTTGCTCGCACCACGCATCTGGCGGAGCGATGGTGTGATCGCGTGCCCCAGCTCGAGCTCGCGGGAGACGCGGGATCGGCCGGGCTTGGCGATGCCGCGCGGGATGCGGCCACGTCGCTGGGGATCGATCTGGTGTGGGAGTCTCCCGCAGAGGTGATTCCGCTGCCGGTGGGCTGGGAAGAGCGGTCCCGGCCCGCGGCGATCGAACCGGGCGCCGGGAGCGCCCTCGAGATCCGGCACTTCGATCCCTACAGCGTGGTCCTGCGGCTGATCGCGCGCGGTGACGAACCCGACTACCTGGCGGCGCTGGAGTACGTGCGCCACGGCTGGGTCGAGCCGGCACGGCTCGAAGGTCTGCTGGGCGAGGTCGTTCCGCGCCTGACGAGCCAGACGCTGGCGCAGGATCCGGCGGAGTTCCGGCGGAAGTTCAAGGGCCTGCGGCAGCTCTACTTGCGAAGCCACGCGGTCTACAGCCCGGGCGGCACCCGGGCCGGCGAGGCGGTGGCGTCGGCGTGACCAGTTCGCGAACGGCGCACTCGCGCCTGGCGGATTTCGATGCGCCCGAATCGCTGTCCTCTGCTGTCGCCGCCATCGACGCCGCGTACGTTCCCCACGTCGTGGCCTGGAACCTCACGCGGCGCTGCAACCTCCGCTGCTCCCACTGCTACATCTCGGCCGGCCCGTCGGAGACCGCCGAGGGCGAGCTCGACACCGCGGCGTGCCGCCGCGTCATCGACCAGCTGCTCGCA
>JAUYOW010000295.1 GCA_030697825.1 Gemmatimonadales bacterium
GCTCGGCCGTGCGGGTCATGGTCACCGTGGCCTGGATCGGCCGGCGCGGATAGTCGTAATACGCCTGAATCTCATCCGGCACGGCCGCGGCCGCGCGCGTGTCGCGGGACACCGGTGCGGTGGCACACCCGGCGAACAGCGCGGCGGTCAGCAGTGATGCAGCGCGCCGCATAGCTACCCGGCGTCGTCCGGCAAGGGTCCGAGACCGGTCCCCGTGCCTGCGTCGCTGTCCGGGGTGTCGCGCGTTTCCGGGCCGGCCGCCGGCGGCTGGGCCGCAGCGCCCACATAGATCGGGTTGGAGAAGACCCAGGGCTTCTCGTGCCGGTTGACTTCCACGCGGTACGCCCCCGGTTCGGTGACCGGCACGTCCCAGGTCTGCGCGACCGTGCGGCCTATCTCGGCGCCGTCCTTGAAGAGGACGATTTCCGCCGCAGCAGGCAAGCCGACGGATAACGTCAGCCCGTCAGTCAGCGGCACCGAGTCGCCCATGATCCCGTCGACCCGGTTGCCGCGCCGCGCCGCGAAGGTAAACCCGCGGGCTTCGGCAAGGAATTCGATGGAGAAGTAGGCGTGCCCCTGCCGCAGCGCGTCGTACACGGCTTCGGGCGTCAGCTCGCCGGAGGCCACGAGGAGGTGCGTCCGCGAGAGCCGAAACAGCGTCTCGTACGGCGCAAACTTCATGCCGAATGCGTGGAACTCGTGCGCATCGGTGGATCCGATGCCGACCATCCGTCCGCGCTCGGCGGTCAGCTCATCCCACCGGCGGAGCGGGTCATACGGCCGGTTGATGATGGAGTAGAAAAAGAGGTCCTGCGGCACCGTCAGGACCCAGAACGCGAGGCGGGTGCGGTTCTCATCGAGGGTGTCGTGCGCCACGTTGTAGCCTTCGATCCCGGTGAAGCCGGTCACGCTGTAGTCGGTCCACCGCCGCTTCTTGAAGAACGGATGGGCGATGAACCCGAAGCCGCCCTGCGCGTTGACCTCATCGATGACCTGCTGGGTGGTGAGGTGCTCGTAGTCGATTTCACGG
>JAUYOW010000296.1 GCA_030697825.1 Gemmatimonadales bacterium
TCGCCGGACGCGCGGCGGCAGTCGCAGGGCGGCACGCGCCGGCGCCGCCGCGGCGGACGCGGCCGCGGGCGGCGGTAAGCCGCACAGGAAGTGGGGAGGGGCGTTGCCGAAGCAGCGCAGCGCCCCTCCCCGAATGGCCCCGACGAATAGTCGGGGTCCCACCTGAGACCTCATCGTCTGATGAGTCCTCGGGTGGGAAAATCCGGAATCTCCGGAGAACCCAAACGATCTTTCACCATTTGCAGATGCGCCCGATGAGGCGCACAGGAGGGACTGCATGAGCTTCACGCCCCTGAAGAGGTCGCAGTTGGAGTTCATCGCCGAAGAGTTCTGGCCCGGCGGGGGCGAGAACGACGACGGCCGCGACCTCTACGGGGTCGCGAAGCACCACGGCGTGTGGCGGGAGGAGACGACGGACGCGGACCTCATCGCGGAGGCGCTGCACCCGTCGGACGCGGACTACTACGACCGCCACCGCGTGGACAACATGAACGACGAGGAGTTCGAGGCGTGGCTCGCGGAGGACGACGCGGACGAGGAGGCCGACATGGACGACTACACCATCGATGGCCGGCCGATGGCCATGGTGTACGCGGAGGACCAGGCGGCGCTCGAATTGCACATCAATCCGCACCACGGCCTCAACGACTCCGAATTCATGGCGCTCGTCGAGGCGGGCGTCGATCTCAACGACGCGTACGAGACGGCCTCCCGGGAGCTCCAGCGCGAGCTCGCGATGGCCGAGCTCCAGGCCGAGTACCGCGAGTCGCAGCGCCTGCGCTGGAACGAGTTCGACATCGCCGACGCGGTCAGCGCATCGAATCCCGTGCGGCCCACACCCTCGGGGCTGGTCACGCCCAGCGTCGCGAGCGCGCTCGAGCGGTTCGAGCGGGACGGCGTGACGAAGGTGAGCATGTGCGTGACGGACCAGAAGAAGGACGAGCGCCCCAAGGACAGCCGTCGCCGAGAAGCGCGCCGGCGCCCCATGGTTTGGGACCCGGAGCGCGGGCTGCTCGTCCCGAAGCCGAAGTACCAGAGTCGCGTCCGATTCGACTCCTGGAAGCGCCACCGCTCGGCGCAGTACCGGCCGGTGCTCATGAGCCCGCGCATCATGGACCGCGCCGACATCGTCCACGTCGGAAGCGGCGTCTACCTCGACGTGGGCATCATCTACCGCCGCGCCGCGTAGTAGCCACATCCCTCCGGCAGCACCGACATCGTCCTCTTCCCAAGAGGACCCGGTCCTGTCATCCGACGATCTGGATGCGGTTGCATCCAGAAACCCTAAACAGCCCCGAGACTCTCAAGCCGTCAACACCAATGACGGCGAGGTCATTCGGGGTCCCACCCGAGTACCAAACTCTCTCTCCGTTTGGTGCTCAGGCGGGAAAATTTCGACCGCACCTTCAACCCGCAACGCAACATCGGAAAGGAGGAATGCGATGTACGAAGCCGCAGTGCTCGGGACCGTCGTCATGATGGTCGTCTCGGCGGCGGACTACGTTCGTCGCGCATGGATCCGTGAGACCAATCCCGTCCCCGCGACGTGGATCCTCGCGGTCGTGATGTTCGCGCTCTCGTTCTGGATGTACTGGGTGAGCCCGCGACGGTCGTGGACGGCGAACATCGCCGTGACCGCCGGACTCGCGAACACCACCGCGATCCTCATCGGCGTCATCGCGGCGAACATCCGCTACGGCACGCTCCGCGTCACGTTCGGTCCCGTCCAGCGATGGAGCCTCGCCTTCGGCGCCGCGGTCGTCGCGTTCTGGTGGATCACCGACGCGCCGCTCGTCGCGTACACGCTCGTGCAGCTCATCGGCGTCGCCGCATACGTCGCGACGGTGCCGAAGCTCTGGAACGCGCGGGGAAGCACGGAGCCCCTCTTCGTCTGGGTCTCCATTCTCCTCGCAACGCTCTGTGCGATCTACCCCGCCTGGACGAAGAACGATCCGTTTTCCTGGATCTACCTCGCCCGCGCGGTGCCGTCCACGACGTGCATGGTGTTCCTCATCGCGAGAGCGCAACGCCGGATGCGCGAACCCGCCTCTGCCCCTCTTCCGACATAGCCCCGACGCTTCCGTCGGGGTCCCACCCGAGATCTCATCGCCTGATGAGCGCTCGGGTGGGGATGATCTTTCGCAAGTCAACCACACACAGCGTGCCGAGTACGCAGCGCGTACACGGTACCAGGAGGACGCCGATGTTCAAGCACGATCCGAAAGACGTCGTACCGGTGAGCGACGTGCTCATCGCTCGCCCGCCGCTGCCCGGAAGCAAGCGCCGCAACATCGAGGAGTACGTCCCCGAACGCGATGCCGATGCGGTGACCGGCTTCGCCTACTGGAAGATTCCGCGCGGGTGGCTGGTGGTTTGCCTGACCGAGGAATCCACCTACGACCATCCCGAGCGGGACATCTGGGGGCTCCGCGAGCTCTACCTGCTGAAGCGGAAGCCGGACGTCAAGGGATCGATCCACCTCCGCAAGTGGGGGTTCCTCGAGTTCCGCGCGATCTGGAAAACTCGCGGACGGTACGCCGCGAACGCCCAGGACATCCGCCGCATCCTCCGCGCGATCCTCGCGGACTGACGGCAGCACGTGGGGAGGGGCGTTGCCGAAACAGCGCAGCGCCCCTCCCCGAATGGCCCTGACACTTTGTCGGGGTCCCACCTGAATCGCTATCGCGGAATTCCGAAACCCGAAACCAGAATTCCGAATACGATAGCGCCTCAGGCGGGAAGTTCATTCGCAACCGCACGACAACGTGCAAACCACCAGAAGAAGGAGGGAACGAGATGTCCGACCACACCGACCGTCGTCCGAAGTTCGACCCGCAGGCCGTGCTCGAGGCCGAGCGGCGTGGGCTCATCGCGCACCGCGACGAGCTCGCCAGCGAGCACGACCGCATCGTCCGCCACATCGGCGAAGGCCGCGAGCTCCTGCGGCGCATGATCGGCCACGGCGAGGAGGCGACGCTCACGATCGATCTGTACCAGCGCCAGGCGCTGCCCGAG